>JAISWC010000251.1 GCA_031271245.1 Tannerella sp.
AAAAAATCCGATGACATTGTTGCAGACTGCCCTGGCCATTTCAATGCGCGAATACATGGTTTGCGTACCGATATGCGGCGTCAGCACGACGTTTTCCATGGTCAGCAGTTCGGCGGACGGGTGTTCGCCAAATTCAAACACATCCAGTCCGGCGCCGTGGATTTCGCCCTTCTGCAACGCCACGACCAGCGCCTTTTCGTCCACCAGTGGCCCGCGGGCGCTATTGATCAGGATGGCCGTCGGTTTCATTCGCACGAGCGCCTGTTCGTCGATGATATGGTATGTTTCGGGCGTGTGCGGCGCGTTCACGGACACAAAGTCAGCCCCGGCCAGCAGTTCGTCGAACGTGGCGTATGCGGCGCCGTAATGCCTTTCTTCGGCCGCGTCGAGGCGTCGCCGGTTGTGGTAAATCACCTCCATTCCGCAGGCGCGCGCCCGCAGGCAAAGCGCCTTGCCGATACGTCCCATACCGATGATACCCAGCGTTTTTCCACTGACGGGCATCCCCAGGTTTTCCAGTACGCCGATTTTCATTTCCCTGCCCAGCCTGCGCAGTTTGCGGTCGCATTCGCTGACGCGCCTGGCCGTGTCGAGCAGGAGGCACAATGCGAGGTTGGCCGTCGGGCCGGTGACGGGGTCGGGCGTGTTGGCGACCGCAAGCCCTTTTTCCAGCGCATAATTCACGTCTATATTGTCGTATCCCGCCGCATAGTTTGCTACCAGTTGCAGCTTGACGCCCCGGTCTATCAGTTCCCTGTTGACCGGAAAATCAAACATGGAACAGAGCGCGTCATATTCCGGAATGCGTCCGAGTATTTCTTCGTAACTGAAATCCCGGTTTCCGTCGGGCGGAAAAGTGACCTCATACCGCTGTTCCAATTCTGCGAATCCTTCCCGAAACATGTTGTAAGTGACAAGTATTTTCTTCATTTCACTGCCGTATATTTTTTTAGCGGACAAAAATACTAAAACCTCGCTTGAAAACAAAGAAGAATTGCTAATTTTGCACTCCAGAAATCAAAGTGCATGATATTGAATTATATTTGGATTGGATTTATCCTGATTGCCTTCGCCGTTGCGCTGTGCAGGCTGCTGTTTCTCGGCGACACGGAGGTTTTTACACAGATTGTTTTGTCTACGTTCGATTCGGCCAGGCTGGGTTTTGAAATATCCATCGGCTTGACGGGAATTTTATCCCTGTGGCTGGGTCTGATGAAAATAGGCGAAAAAGCCGGGTTGGTTCGGCGTTTTGCGCGTTTGGTTCATCCGGTGTTCAGCAAACTTTTTCCCGAATTGCCGAAAGACCATCCGGCCACAGGGTCGATTTTCATGAATTTTTCGGCCAACCTGCTGGGGCTTGACAATGCGGCCACGCCCATTGGCTTGAAGGCGATGCAGGAGTTGCAGGCCTTGAATCCCGCGAAGGACAGGGCCAGTAATTCAATGATTATGTTTCTGTGCATCAATGCGTCGGGACTGACGATTGTGCCGATCACGATTATGATGTATCGCGCACAGTTTCATGCCGCGAATCCCTCCGACGTGTTTCTTCCGATTCTGCTGACCACCTTTTTTTCGACGCTGGTAGCCATCCTTTCCGTCTGTATTATGCAGAAGATTAATATCTTACAGAAACCTTTGCTCTTCTTTTTCGGCGGAATGATGCTCTTTATCGGCGGGTTGATGGCATTGTTTCATACGATGTCGCAGGCACAGATCGCGCTGTATTCGACCCTGTTTGCGAACGTACTCCTGTTCACCAGTATTTGTGGATTTATATTCAGCGGTGTACGCAAAAAACTGAATGTGTATGATACCTTTATTGAAGGCGCGAAAGAAGGCTTTCTGACGGCCGTCAAGATTATCCCCTATCTGGTGGCGATTTTTGTGGCGATTGGCGTTTTCCGCGCTTCGGGGGCGATGGATTTTTTAATTGACGGTGTACGTGCCGGCGTGTCAGCGATAGGGTGGGACACTTCTTTTGTGGAAGCATTGCCCACCATGCTGATGAAACCGTTGAGCGGCAGTAGTTCACGCGGCATGATGCTGGATGCGATGCGGACGTATGGCGCGGATTCGTTTGTCGGGCGTCTTTCGTGCGTCGTACAGGGTTCCGTGGATACGGTTTTTTATATCGTAGCCGTTTATTTCGGGAGCGTATCCATCAGGAACACACGCTACATGATACCCTGCGCCCTGCTGGCTGATTTGGCCGGCGCAATTGCCGCCATAGCGATGACGTATTTGTTTTTCTTTCATTCGGTTTAACGTATGGCAGTTGCATTTTATACGGAAGCAGTCAGGTGGCCGTCTTTTTTGAAGAAGCGCCGGCTTGGCGACTGGATGAGGGACGTTGCGGCAGGTTATGGAAAGCAAATCGGTGCGGTTGCCTGTCTGTTTTGTACGGAGGAAAAAATACTCGAAGTGAACCGCCGGTTTTTGCAACATGATTATTATACCGATGTAATTACGTTCGATTATTCGGACGGCGACAGGATAGCGGGTGACATCTATATCAGTCCGGATACGGTGCGGAGTAACGCCGAACAGTTCGGAACGGCGTTTTCGGAAGAATTGCTTCGGGTCATGATTCACGGGATATTGCATCTTTGCGGCCTGAAGGATACAACCGCGGAAGAACAGTCGGAAATGACACTGGCGGAGAACGGCGCTTTGGCGCTTTTCTTTCGTGAAGAAAAGGCGGGGGAAAGATGAAGTTTTCGTATGATGTGATTGTGGTGGGCGCCGGTCATGCCGGTTGCGAGGCGGCAGCCGCGGCGGCCGGCCTGGGGTCGCGGACGCTGTTGATCACCCTGGACATGAACCGGATTGCGCAGATGAGCTGCAATCCGGCGGTAGGAGGAATTGCAAAGGGGCAAATCGTACGCGAGATTGATGCGCTGGGCGGTTATATGGGTATGCTGACCGACCGCACGGCGATTCAGTTCCGGATGTTGAACCGCAGCAAGGGGCCGGCCATGTGGAGTCCCCGCGCCCAGAGCGACCGGGCAAAGTTTTCCGCCGCCTGGCGCCATCTGCTGGAGCATTTACCGAATCTTTTCCTCTGGCAGGATATGGTTACCGGACTGCTGATAGACAGCGGCGCGGTATGCGGTGTACGGACAGCCATGAATGTCGAGTTCCGGGCGAAATCGGTTGTTTTGACAAACGGCACCTTCCTGAACGGATTGCTTCATATCGGCTCCGTGCAGTTGAGCGGCGGACGGATGGCCGAGCCGGCCGTTTCCGGGCTTACCGGACAGTTGGTATCGCTTGGTTTCCGCGCCGGTCGGATGAAAACGGGTACGCCGGTACGTATTGACGGGCGGAGCGTCCGTTTTGAGGAGTTGACGGAACAGCCGGGAGAAAATGATTTCCGGAAATTCTCCTATCTCGACACGGTCAGCCGGACTTTGACGCAACGCAGTTGCTGGATGCTGTATACGAATGAGGCGTGTCATGCGGTTTTGCGGGAAGGATTGCCCGAATCGCCGCTGTATAACGGCCAGATTCAAAGCATTGGTCCGCGATACTGTCCGAGTATCGAGACAAAGATCGTGACGTTTGCCGACAGGACACAGCATCAGTTGTTTCTTGAGCCGGAAGGGGAAGACACACAGGAATATTATCTGAACGGTTTTTCTTCTTCTTTGCCGCTGTCGGTTCAGCTTCGCGCGTTGCAGCAAATGCCGGCTTTTCGCGACATTCAGATTTACCGTCCGGGATACGCGATTGAATATGATTTTTTTGATCCGACGCAACTGTTCCATACCCTGGAGACAAAATGTGTCCGGCATCTTTTTTTTGCCGGGCAGATGAATGGAACGACCGGTTATGAGGAAGCTGCCGGGCAGGGACTGATTGCCGGCATCAACGCACATCTTCACTGTCACGCGGACGGGGCAGGGGAGCCTTCGTTTGTGTTGGGGCGCGATGAGGCGTATATTGGCGTGCTGATTGACGATTTGGTGACGAAGGGGGTGGACGAGCCTTACCGAATGTTTACTTCGCGGGCGGAGTATCGTATCCTTCTTCGTCAGGATGATGCCGACATGCGTTTGACGGAAAAATCTTATCGGCTGGGATTGGCGGATGCACACCGGCATGGACTGTTACAGGAAAAACGACAGACCTTGGATGCGCTTGTCGCGTTCATTGAATCTTATTCCGTCAAACCGTCGCAGGTCAATGACGCTTTGATACGGTCGGGGACGGCGCCGCTTGCACACGGCTGCAAATTGATCGATTTGCTTGTCCGTCCTCAGATCACGCTTCAATGTCTTTCCGAACAGCTGCCGGCCCTGTCTGCCGAAATGGATAAAGCGCCGTTGTCCCGGAGAGACGAAATATTGGAAGCGGTGGAGATTGCGATAAAATACAGCGGGTATATCCGGCGGGAGCGTCAGATTGCAGATAAAATCAACCGGCTGGAGAATATCTCCATTCGCGGCAAATTCGATTACGATACCGTTCCGTCTCTTTCTACGGAGGCTCGACAAAAACTGAATCGCATCAATCCCGAAACGATCGCCCAGGCGAGCCGGATTCCCGGCATTTCGCCGAGTGACATCAATATTCTTTTGGTATTACTTGGTCGATGATTGTTCCACGTGGAACATTGTTTTTTATAGGATAAAAAAGAAAATGAACGACAGATTTGAATATTTTTTGAGTATACTTTCGACATTCCCTGAGACGCCGGGATGTTATGAATATTATGACGAAAAGGGGACGATAATTTATGTGGGGAAGGCGAAGAATCTCCGCAAAAGGGTTTCTTCGTATTTTCAGCAGGAATCGCAAAACAACAAAACGCGCGTGCTTGTAAAACGGATTCACGAAATCAAATACATTGTCGTGGATTCGGAGGAGGATGCCCTGCTACTGGAAAATAATCTGATTAAACAACACCGTCCGCGCTACAATGTGCTTTTGAAGGATGACAAGACCTATCCTTCCATTGTCATCAAAAAGGAGCCGTTTCCCCGGATTTTCTCGACGAGAAGCATTCTGAAAGACGGTTCGCGTTATTTCGGGCCGTATGCTTCCGCCTATACCGCCAAGATCATGCTGCAAGTGATAAAGACCATTTATCCGATTCGAACGTGCAAGTATCCCCTGACGCCGGAGAACATCAAGGCCGGGAAATACCGGATTTGTCTGGATTATCACATCAAGCGCTGCAAGGGGCCTTGCGCAGGATTGCAGACCGCCGAGGAATACGACCGGAATGTGGCGGAAATCAAGGAAATATTAAAAGGAAACAGTTCGCGTGTCACGAATCTTTTGATGCAGGAGATGCAGGCGCTTGCAGGTGAAATGCGTTTTGAGGAGGCGCAGGCGCTCCGGGAAAAGTATGATTTGATTGAAAACTTCCGTTCCAGATCGACGGTAGTTACACCGACGCTCCACAACATTGACGTTTTTTCGTTTGATGAAAACGAGCAGTCCGCCTTCATTAACTACATGCACATCGGCAATGGTGCGATTGTGCAGGTATATACGCTCGAATACACAAAGAAACTGGACGAAGCAAAGGAGGAGTTGCTGGCGCTGGGGATTATTGAAGTGCGGAAACGTTGGGGCAGTTCCGCGAGAGAAATCATCGTTCCGTTTTTGCCGGACATCTCGATCGAACATGTTACATTTACCGTGCCGGCGAACAGGGGAGGGGACAAGAAAAAACTGCTGGAGCTGTCCATCCAAAATGTGAAGCAGTATAAGGTTGACCGGCTTAAGCAGGCGGAAAAATTCAATCCCGAACAGCGGACTACCCGTATTCTGAAAACAATTCAAACCGATTTGCATCTACCTGTTCTGCCGATGCACATTGA
This sequence comes from Tannerella sp., assembly GCA_031271245.1. Lineage (GTDB taxonomy): Bacteria > Bacteroidota > Bacteroidia > Bacteroidales > Tannerellaceae > Tannerella. Next base: position 5,835 of record JAISWC010000251.1, read on the forward strand.
GTGTTTCGACAATTCCAACATTCAGGGGACAACGCCTGTGGCAGCGTGCGTGGTCTTTAAGAAGGCGAAACCGTCGAAAAAAGATTACCGTCATTTTCATATCAAGACGGTGGTCGGTCCCGACGACTTTGCTTCCATGGAGGAAGTGGTGACGCGCAGGTATATGCGACTGAAAGAGGAAAAGGCGCCGCTCCCGCAGTTGGTCATTATTGATGGCGGCAAGGGACAGTTGAATGTGGCGGCGGAGGTATTGCGCAAATTGAATTTGCCGGATAAAATTACCGTGGTCGGTTTGGCCAAGCGACTGGAGGAAATCTTTTTTCCGGGCGATCCCGAACCGCTGGTGCTGGATAAAAATTCGGAAACGCTGCGCGTCATTCAACACTTGCGCGACGAAGCCCACCGGTTCGGGATCACTTTTCATCGCCATTTGCGGAGCAAGAAACAGCTATTGTCCGAGTTGGACACCATTCAGGGTGTCGGGCCAAAGACAAAGGAAATTCTCCTGAAGAAATATAAAAGCGTCAAACGGATACGCGAAGTGTCTTTGGAAGAATTGAGCGACGCCGTCGGGAAAAAGAAAGCGGAACAGCTGTTTGACGGATTGCATAAAGAGGAAATTTAAAGTTCAACAACAAAAAAAATCGGTTCAATGAAAACGGTTATACAGCGGGTACAGTATGCCCGGGTCACGGTCGACGGCGCTGTCAGGGGTGAAATAGAAAAGGGGTTGCTGGCGCTTGTCGGGATTGAAGACAGTGACGGACGGGAAGACATTGAATGGCTTGCCGGAAAGATATGCAGTCTGCGTATCTTCGACGATGAAAAGGGCGTGATGAACCGTTCCGTGAAAGAGGCCGGAGGCGATATACTGGTCATCAGCCAATTTACGCTGCACGCCTCAACGAAAAAGGGAAACCGTCCCTCTTACATCCGGGCGGCCAAACCGGAAATTGCCGTGCCGGTATATGAATCTTTTTGCGACGAAGTGGGCCTTCGGCTGGGGCACCCGGTGCAGACCGGCGTTTTCGGCGCCGATATGAAGGTGGAGCTGTTAAACGACGGCCCGGTGACGATAGTGATGGATACAAAGAATAAAACATAACAACAAAAGAAAATGGAACTGACCTTGCAGGATGCCCAGCGAAAAGTGGATGAATGGATTAAAACGGTGGGAGTACGTTATTTCAACGAACTCACGAATATGGCGATATTGATGGAAGAAGTCGGCGAAGTCGCCCGGATCGTGGCGCGCACGTATGGAGAACAGTCCTTCAAGGAAAGCGACGAAGCGTATGATCTGGCCGATGAGATGGCCGATGTGCTCTGGACGCTGATCTGTCTGGCGAATCAAACGGGGATAGACCTCTCCGCCGCATTTGAGAAGAATCTGCAAAAAAAGACGTTGCGCGACCGTCTGCGCCACCGGCATAACCCCAAACTGTAAATGATGGTCGGCATCCGCGTATTACGCGAATTGAACTGTTTTTTTACCGACATGTCCTCCCTGCGGGATTTGATACATGATGAATAAGAAAATTGAACCAATCCCGTCAGGGAGGACATGTCGGCAGAAGTCTACGTTATTGTCCTGACTGTTAGGGGCCAAGATTGAAAAAGGGGCGAACCTCGCGGCCCGCCCCTTTTTCAATCTTCCCGTTAATCGCTACGATAACGGGAGGTTACAATCAATGCCTATTCATTCTCAATAGCTAATCGCTATTTTCTTTCTTTCGCCGTCGAGCGTGACGATGTAGAAGCCGGCCGGCAGCGTTTCCGTGACCGTTTCGCCGGCCACAGCGGCGACGGTCTTCACGAGTGCGCCCGCGAGGGTGTAGATGCGCGCCTGGCCGGAACGCACGGCGGCAAGGTAGAGCCGGTTGCCGGCAGCCCATACGCCCGTGCGTGGCACGTCGGCCGTGCCGCTACTCGGGTCGGGAACAAGGGTGATGCCGATTTCGATATGCTTCCGGATGGCGGTGATGCGGACGTTGTAACTCCCGTCGGCGCCAGGCGTGACGGTGACGCCGCCTTCGCCGTCGTCTGCACGGCCAGTGGTGACCGCCGGCACGCGACCGGCGGTGGAGGCCGACGGCAGCAGGACGAACTCGAAGTCAT
>JAISWC010000276.1 GCA_031271245.1 Tannerella sp.
ATTCCCTGGAATGAATGACTTGTTTCGGGTTACATCCGGAGTTTCAGTCCGGCGAAGATGGTGTCGGGTTTCAGGCTGAAGACCGCGTGCATTTCCCCGGCCATCGACAGTCCGCACCGGTCGCAGATGCCGGCCGTTTTTCCCTGACATTCCGTTAGCTGCGTGCCGTCGGCAAGGATAAAGTTGGACACCCAGCACTGTTTTTTGAAGCGGTTATGTTTCATCAGTTTCAGTCCGGAGACTGAATTCATGACGGGATAGCCGGCTTTTTTCCTTTCAATGATCAGGTCGATGGTTCGGGCGCGTTTTTCCCAGTCCAGAAAGAGGTGTTCCGTCCCTGCGTAAGGCGTGTGGAAGTTCAGCGAGATGGATTCGATGTGCGGACTGTTTTTGGCAAACTCAATGGTTTCTTCCACGGAAGGATAGTTCAGGGCATTAATGACCATGTTCACGCTCAGGTGCGGATGGCCGGCTGTGGCGATGTGCTTCGCCAGGCGGTCGAAGGCGCCTTTTCCCCGTATCGCGTCATGGTAGTCGCCCAGTCCGTCGAGGCTGACCCAGATGGAGTCGGCCTCGGAACCGGCAAACGGCAGTTGAGCGTTGGTGGTGACGGTGGTGGAATAGAATCCGATTTTTTTCGCAAGGCGGATCAGGCTGTTCAAATTATGGTCGCCGTCGCGCCACAGCGTGGGTTCGCCTCCTTCGAAGTCGACAAAGCGCGAGCCTAACCGGTAGGCATATTCCAGTTCCTGGCCGATCTGTTCCAGGGTTTTGACATGCGGATGCCGCGATTCATAAATCGAACAGTGCTTGCAGGTCAGGTTGCACCTGTCGGAAACGAACAGAACGGTTTGCAGCGGCCTTCTGGCGCCCAAACATCTGGCCCTGAAAAACCAGAAGGGAAGATAAAACAGCGATTTCATTGCGAATGTGGTAAAAACAGGTCATCCCGCCCTGAAAAGGGTGATGACGATAATGACAATACAGAAAAGCGACAGCAGGTTGCGCGCCAGCAGCCACCGGATCATGAACCAGTCCAGGTTGAAGGCCCGTATCCGTTTCCAGTCGTTCATCGGCCCCATCCACACGTGCGGGGAGAACTTCCTTTCCGGATGACGGACAAATTCGATCATCAGGTAAAACAGGCCGGCGGCCATCGGGAACGTCAGGAACGTGAAGAGATAAACGGGCGACAGATACCCCGCCGTCACTCCGCCGGCGATGCTGCCAAAGGCGGCCAGCAGCAAAAGGCACAGTACGGCCAGCATCCGCCTTTTGCTTTTCAGCAGCACGGCCAGCGTCATTTTCCCCGCTTCCCGGTCCGGTTCGTAGTCCATGATGGAATGGGCATATACGATGTTGGCCACCAGCAGTCCCACGGGCACGGAGACAAACGCGACCGTCCAGTCCAGCTGTCCGCAGGCCGAAAAGTAAACGCCGCTCATCAGCAGAGGGCCGAACATGATCCCGATCAGGATTTCGCCCAGACCGCGGTACGAAAGCCGCAGCGGCCCGCCCGAGTACGAAACGCCCAGGAGGGCGGTTGCCAGCGCAAACCACAGTATCAGGGTTCCCCGGAAAAGGAAAATAACAAACCCCAGGCACAGCGCAATCGCCCCGAACGTCAGGCAGGCCGTCAGCAACTGCCTCAAGCCGGTTTGCCCGGAGGTCAGGTAGGGACATTTGGCAATGCGCGACCGGAAGCCTTTCCTCGCCAGTGTGTCGCGAAATTCCGCGCCCTTGATCCGGTAGTCGAAGTAATCGTCGAACAGGTTCATGCACAAATGTCCGGCGACCACGCCCAGAACGGCTATGATCCCCGGGTAAACGGAGAAACTTTCTCGTTGAGACGCCATGCAAAGCGCCAGCACCGCCGGCAGCAGGCTTTGCGGAAGCGCCGTTGAACGGGCATTCTGTATCCAGAAACGAACGGTATTCATCATTTTTAAACGTTAAATGTGGCTGCAAATATAGAAGATAAAAATCAGTTGAGCATCATTCTCTGCCCGAAAACAGTGGAATTTTATTCTTTTTGACGGAAGGAAGAGCCTGCTGCCGACAGGCCATCCGGGGCGACGGGGTTTTATAAACGGCGCATACATGCATCCGGGGTTGCCCGGCAACAGGTTATTGAAAAAAATAGGTTACTTTTGTGCTCGAATAAATTTGTTTCATTTAACGGATTTCTATGGAGAATACAGTTGAAACCGACGCATTGTTGATGGACGGCATCCGAAACGACAGTTATATAAGCTACAACAAGCTGTTTGAACGCTATTATCAACTGTTGTGTCAATTTGTTTACGGTATCATTGCCAGCCGTCCTGATGCGGAAGACATTGTGCAGGAACTTTTCCTGCATTTGTGGCATCACCGGAGAAACATCGAAATCACCGGCAGTGTATCAGGTTATCTGTACAGAATGGCCAAAAACGGAACCCTGAATCATATTCGCCGAGAAACCGGCTATAAAATGCTGCTGGAGCAGATGGAGGAGGCGTCGCCGCTTTATGAAGAAGAACACCCCATGGAGGCTCACGAATTTGGAATAGCCCTGCGCGACTGTATGAACCGTCTGTCCGCCCGCAGCAGGGAGATATTGCTCCTGGACAGAATGGAAGGTCTTAAACAGAAAGAAATAGCCAAAAGGTTGAGCGTTTCGTTGAAAACCGTTAAGAACCAAATTTGGATTTCCCTGCAAAAACTTAAACTGTGCCTCGAACGCAAAGGGGTTTGAGAATGGAGAATTGAGAATTGAGAATGGAGAATGATGCTCGGTTCGTCGGTATGATTTTTGAGCACGGGGAAAAAATTTTTCCCGTCCACGCATGATTGAATATCCGGAATTTTCATGTAGTTTTGTCGTAAAAAACCGAATTATGGTAAAGTACGGAATAAAAGGAATAAAAGAAAACGTCGGGCGGTTGGCAGAAACGAACAAACGTATAAATGACCGGAAAGGGTTGTTGCTGTTGTGTTGCGGGTGGTGGATCGTTGCGCTTCTGTCGTGCGGCGAAGAAAAAAATACGGTTATATATGCGCCGGAAGAGGTGGACCAGGTGGATACGGGGCCGACAATTTCAATGACAGCGCTGAAGGTCAACATGTTCATTGCGGAATATATGGAAGAGCTTTATCTGTGGACTTCATCCGTTGACTGGGGGAAGATCCAACCTGCCGGCGAATCCGATTCATTCGGTTTTTTCGAAAAACTGGTATACTCCGCCGATAAATGGTCGATGCTGACGGATGATTTACAGGGGCTGTCGAACGAATTTGAAGGCGTGTCCACTACCTTCGGGCATGTCCTGATATTCGGCCGTTTTTCCAATTCGGACAATCTGTTTGCCATTGTGCTGTATGTCTATCCGGATACGCCGGCGGAGAAAGCCGGCGTGAAACGGGGGGATATCTTCCTCACGATCAACGGAGCCGGAATCACGGAAGAGAATTACAGGGATTTGTATGATGCGTCGTCGCTGGTTGTGGGACGGGGCGTCCTGATCGAGCAGGGAATTGCGCCGGACGACCGGACGTTTTCCATGAACGCCGAAACGCTGTATGAAAACCCGATTGTGAAAGATACGGTGATCGTGAAGGGCGCACACAAAATCGGATACCTCTGTTATACGGACTATACGATGGAGTCGGAAAACGCGCTGGTAGCGCTTTTCGACGGATACAAGTCGCAGGGTGTCACGGACGTAGTGCTTGACCTGCGATACAACGGCGGCGGATTTGCGCGGACATCCGTGCTGTTGAGCAGTATCCTTGCGCCGGCCGAGGCGGTAAAAAACAAAGACGTGTTTTTGATGCAGGTAAGAAACGACGCCTGGATGGCATACCTGAAAAAGGAAAAGATTGACGTCAACGAATATTTCACGGATACGCTTTCGGTGAACATGGATTTAAAGCGGATATTTATCCTTACGACCGAAAATACGGCCTCTGCCTCCGAATCGACCCTGATCGGGCTGGACCCGTACATGGACGTAGTCCGGATCGGCACTGCAACGCACGGGAAATATTACGGCGGCGTGCTGTTTTCGGACGAAGAGGACAGGGACATCGCAAACTGGGGCATGTACCTGATGATCTACCGCTTCGACAATCGGAACGGCGTCACTGCGTCTGCGGGCGGGTTAACGCCGGATATCGAAGTGGAGGAAGACTATTTTCCACTGTATCCCTTCGGCGACGAGCGCGATCCGCTGCTGGGCGCGGCGCTGGAAATGATCACGGGACAACCCGTCCGGACCCGTTCGGGCAAGTCGCCGCATCCGTATACGATGTTGCCGGCGGAACGTCGCGGCGCACTGGTCGGAAAAATGATTCAAACGAATACGGACGACTGACGTTCTTGCGCAGGGCAAGGAGGCTTGTGGAAAAATTCTTTCAATTATTATTTGGCTGTTCCGGGAATAATATGTAGCTTTGCACCCGAAATTAAAAAACGGGAACGACAGGCGGTCGTTTTTTATGATTTAATGTAAGAAACAAGCCCAGGTGGCGGAATTGGTAGACGCGCTCGGTTCAGGTGCGAGTGGTTCATAGCTGTGCAGGTTCGAGTCCTGTTCTGGGCACCTTTTCTCTATGCGCAGGTGGTGGAATTGGTAGACACGCTACTTTGAGGGGGTAGTGCCGGTAACGGTGTGTGAGTTCAAATCTCATCCTGCGTACGAGATGCTTCCGTTTTCACAGCCCGCTCTGGATGTAGAGAAAACTTATTTTGTAGTGCAACAGGGCCGGAAAGTTTGCATATTAAAAAAAGATGCTTACCTTTGCGCCCTGTTAGAAAAATGATTTGCGAGAAATATAATAGCGTATAATAGCGATGTCTAAAATTTGTCAAATTACCGGAAAGAAAGCGATGGTGGGTAACAATGTTGCTCATTCCAACAAGCGGACGAAACGTAAATTCAATGTGAATTTGTTTTCGAAGAAATTTTACTGGGTAGAACAGGATTGCTGGATCAGTCTGAAGATTTCGGCGGCAGGATTGCGTCTGATTAACAGGATCGGTCTGGATGCCGCACTCAAATCGGCGGCAGGCAAGGGAAATCTGTCTATCATAGATGCTCTTTAAATAAAACAACAGGGAGGAAGAGAAAATGGCCAAGAAAGTAAAAGGCAACAGAATACAGGTGATTCTGGAATGTACGGAACACAAAGCAAGCGGCCTGCCGGGCATGTCGAGATACATTACGACGAAAAACAGGAAAAATACAACTTCGCGTCTGGAGTTGAAAAAGTATAATCCTGTACTGAAAAGAATGACAGTCCATAAAGAAATTAAATAACAGGAGGTTATCCCATGGCAAAGAAAGCAGTTGCAACGTTTAAGAAAGGGGAAGGACGCACCTATTCCAAAGTGATTAAAATGGTTAAATCGCCGAAAAACGGTGCGTATATTTTTCAGGAGGAAATGATTCCGAATGAAGAAGTGAAGGATTATTTTGCAAAGTGATCGTTTGTGATATAATAAAATAACGGAGGGTATTCCACTTGCTGGATACCCTTTTTTTTATATTTCAATCATGATAAAACGAATCTACCGGTTGCTTTTCACCGAAAAACGGCGTATAGAAAACCGCCTGCTGTTTAACAGGATGCTGTCGGTTTTTTACCGGGGAAATACGTATTGCTGCAATTGCTGCGGTAAATCATTCCGAAAGTTCAAATCCAAAGGGACGGCGCTGATGAAACGGAAAAATGCCGAATGTCCTTATTGCGGTTCGCTGGAACGGGGACGGAACCTGCTGTTTTTTATTGAAAATGAAACGGATATATTAACCGCCCAACCGGCAATACTGCATTTTGCGCCCGAATGGTGTTTATGGCCGATTTTTAAAAAAACCGGCAACCGGAATTACATTACAGCCGATATTAATCCCGATTTGGCCGACTGTCCGGCTGATATAACGGATATTCCTTTTCCCGACAACAGATTTGACTATATCATTTGCTTTCATGTGTTAGGTCATGTCCCGGACGAAAAAAAGGCGGTTGAAGAAATGTACAGGGTATTGAAGCCGACGGGTACGGCTCTGATTGCAACGATCATTGATCCGGATAATCCGCATACGTTTGAAACGGACGATGCCGATACACCCCTGAAACGGTTGCACTGTTATTCCGAACCGGACCTTCTCCGCCTGCACGGAACCGATTTTGACCGGCGGTTAATGCAGGGAGGTTTTAAAGTGGAAGTAATCGATTATCCTTCTGTCCTGGGCGAAGAAATGAAAAAAAAATATGCTTTGGGCGACGGCAGGCGCGAACTGATTTTCCGGTGCACGAAAGATTACGGCAGTCAATAGTTATACTGCACGCAGCATGGTTTTGTGCGTTCTT
>JAISWC010000344.1 GCA_031271245.1 Tannerella sp.
GGGGCGAATACAAAATCAATCCCAAATACGTGATGAAAAACAGGCTGGAAATAGCCTGTATCATTTGGGGTTCGCCGTGGAAACCGTACCTTTCCTGCGACTTTTCGACAAGTTTGAACGACCCCGTCAGAGGCAACGAACTGACGCGGCTGCGATTCCAGGGAGGCGCGAGCTGGCGCCTGAACCGCACCACATACCTGGATTTTTTCCTGCGCTGCGACGAACATTTAACCGGCGATGAACCCCGCGTCCTGTCGTCGGGCGTAGCCTGCAAGATGAAATTCTGACTCTCAGGTATTATCCTTCCCTTCCCAGCGTTTTCAGCAGTGTCTGGACGGCTTCGTCCGGCGAGGCGGTTTCGCCCAGCAGTTGCACGAACCTGCTACCGACTATTGCGCCCGAGGCGCTGGCTATGGCAGCGTCGAAAGTTGCGCGATTGCTGATGCCGAAGCCGATTAGCCGGGGATTTCGGAGGTTCATCCGGTCGATGCGCCGGAAATACGCCTGCCGGGCGTCGTCGAAAGAGTGCTGTGCACCCGTTGTGGCGGCACTCGACACCAGGTAGATGAAGCCGTCCGTATGTTCGTCGATCAGGCGGATGCGTTCGTCCGACGTTTCGGGCGTTACCAGCATGATGACTTTCAGGTCGTGGCGGATAGCCGTCTCCCGGTAGTCCGTCATGTAGTCGGCAAACGGCAGGTCGGGGATGATCATGCCGTCCACGCCGACGGCGGCGCACGAACGGCAAAAGGCTTCAAAACCATACTGCATCACCGGGTTGAGGTAGCCCATCAGCAGGAGCGGCATCCGCACCGTCCGGCGAATGTCTTTCAGCTGCCCGAAAAGCCGGCGCAGCGACATGCCGTTGCGCAGCGCCTGTGTGGAAGCGCGCTGGATGACGGGACCGTCCGCCATCGGGTCGGAAAAGGGAATGCCGATTTCCGCCAGATCCACGCCCCCGCGCTGCAGGGCTTCCAGTACGGTCTGCGTGTGGTCCGCTTCGGGATAACCCGCCGTGAAGAATACGGACAGGATACCCGTCCGTCGTGTCTCGAAAAGTTGTGTAATACGGTTCATATAGTTGTTTCCTGATTGGTTTTGTTTCTTAACTGATGAATAAATTGCTCCAGCCGGGCGACGTCCTTCAGCGCCGGGGCGGTTTCGAAGCCGCTGTTCAGATCGACGCCCGCCCACTGCGGGTGACGGAAACGGAACAGTTCTTCCGCGCTTTCGGGACGGAGACCGCCGCTGAGCAGGAAGGGCGTCCGACCCGTGTAGGCGTCCAGCGTCCGCCAGTCGAAGCGTTTGCCGGAGCCGCCGTACGTGTCGCACTTCGTGTCGAACAGGAAGCAGGCGGCGTACGGTTCGTAGGCCGCCGCCGGTTCCAGGTCGGCCGCCGTGGCGACGGGAAAGGCCTTGACAACGCGGCATCCCGCCTGTTGCAGCGTCCGGCAGAGGGCGGGCGATTCGTGGCCATGCAGCTGCAAGTAATCCAGTCCATAGCGGGCGGCCTTTTCCAGCATTTCCTCCGCGCCGGCGTTGACAAATACGCCGACCTTCGTTTTCGCACACTGCCGGATGACCGTCGCGCGGGCGTCGTCGCCCTCCGGCACGCAGCGCGGCGAGGCCGGGTAGAAGATAAATCCCATCCAGTCCACGTCCAGACGCGCCACCGCACGGATATTCTCCGCCTCGCGCATCCCGCATACTTTCACCGTCAGCCGTTTCATGCAGGACGGTTTATTTGTTGGATAAAGGCGGCCAGCGCTTCGCCGGGACGGCCGGTTTTCATAAACGTTTCCCCGATCAGGAACCCCCGGAAACCGGCTTCCCGCAGCCGTGCGACCGTGGCGGCTTCCGACAGTCCGCTCTCCGAGACGGGCAGCGGCGACGACGTCCCCGTACCGGCTTCCGCCCGTATCCGTTCCATCAGCCGGAACGAGTTCTCGACCGCCGTATGGAACGTTCCCAGGTTGCGGTTGTTCACACCCAGCATGTCGATCTCCGGGTGGAGGAAGGCCAGTTCGCGCTCGTGATGGATTTCCAACAGGACTTCCAGTTCCAGCGCATGAGCCGTCCGCGCCAGTCGCAGACATTCGCTGCGGGTCAGCGCGGCGGCGATCAGCAGTACGGCGTCGGCGCCCATCACCCGCGCCTGAAACAGCTGGTATTCGTCGATGATAAAATCTTTGCGCAGCAGCGGCAAACGCACCTGTGCACGGGCGCGCTGCAGGTCGCCCAGCGAACCGCCGAAGAAATCGCCGTCCGTCAGGACGGAACAGGCCGCGGCACCGGCGCGTTCGTAAGCCGGGACGACCTCTTCGACGCGGGCGCCGGCGTGCAGCCAGCCCTTCGACGGCGAACGGCGCTTGAACTCGGCAATGATCCCCGACGACGACCGCTCCAGCGCGCCACGCATCGAGTGTACGGGACGTCCCAGCCGCGTGGCACCCATCGCCAGCAGCCTGTCAAGCGAGACGGCCGCCTTCTGGTTCGCCACCTCCCGACGCTTGTTCGCTACAATCGTTTCCAATATACCCATAAATTTAATTGAGAATTGAGAATTGAGAATTGAGAATTGAGAATTGAGAATGATGCTGCTTTGGCGGCCTCTGACCTCTATCAAGCTACCGTTTATACATAACTTTTCAGGGAGACATTCGACATGTCCCGTCAAGGGCGAAATGTGGGTTTCCGGCAACATATACCGTCCCTGACGGGACGGTATATCAGGGGGATTGGCTGTTTCCACCCACATTTTGTCCCTGCGGGACATGTTGAATACCCCTCCGAAAAGTTGTGTATAAATGGTAGCCTCTATCAGGAGGGAAAAACGTTTCGGCAGACCGCAGCCTTTATGCTTCCGCATCACTTCATTCTCAATTCTCAATTCTCAATTCTCCATTCTTTTAGCTGTTTGTTTTTAGGAATTTTTTCAGTGCGGCGAGTGCGCGGCCGGAAGCCAGCGATTCGGAGGCTTCGGCGATGCAGGCGTCGATTTTTTTCTCCGGACAGATCACCTGAATGGCAAAGGCGGCGTTGGCGACGACGCAGAGACGCTGCGCTTCGGTGGCCGTGCCGTGCAGGACGGCGTCGAAGATGCGGGCGGCGTCGGCCGGAGTGTCGCCGCCGGACAAGTCGGACTCGGACACGCGCGGGAAACCGAGCATCTCGGGCGTGTAGAGTTTCTCGCGGTCGGGCAGGACGACTTTGAAATCGCCCGTGAGCGAAATCTCGTCGTAGCCGTCCAGGCTGTGTACCACGCCGAACCGGACACCGCTCTCCTGGTAGGCGTATGTGTAGAGCCGCGCCAGGGGCAGGCTGTAAACGCCCAGCAACTGATAGTGCGGACGGGCGGGATTGACCAGCGGCCCGAGGATGTTGAAGAACGTGCGCACGGCCAGACTGCGCCGCACGGGCGCGACGGCCTTCAGCGCCGGGTTGAACAGCGGGGCGTGCAGGTAGGCCAGGCGGCAGGCGTCCATCGAGGCGCGCAGCCGGTCGACGTCGGCGGTGAACTTCACGCCGTGCTGTTCCATGACGTTGCTCGCGCCGCTGACCGACGTGGCGCCGTAGTTGCCGTGCTTGACCACGTGGTAGCCGGCGCCGGCCAGCACGAAGCAGGCAGCCGTGCTGATGTTGAACGTGTTTTTGCCGTCGCCGCCCGTCCCCACGATGTCGATGAAGGGCCAGGCCGACAGATCGACCGGCAGGCTCATCTCGAGCAGGGCTTCGCGGAAACCCGCCAGTTCCTCGACGGAGATGTTGCGCATCAGGAAGACCGTAATCAGACTGGCTGTCTGCGCCTCGCCATACGCCCCGGACGCCATGCGCTGCAGCAATATGCGCGCTTCGCCGCGATCCAGGTACTGATGTTCAAATAAACGGTATAATATCTGTTTCATATCTCTATAATATTTGTTTTAAGTAGTTAGTAGATAGCAGTTAGTAGAGGGACCGGCCGTCCCGGATGTTCCAGGAAGGGAAAAAATACGTTTTTTATTCTCCCGACCAGGCCGGGGAAGAAAAAAACACGTTTTTTGTTCTCTCAACCGGGTGGAGAAAGAAAAAAACACGTTTTTTGTTCTCCCGACCAAGTCGGGGAAGGAAAAAACACATTTTTTGTTCTCCCGACCGGGTCGGGGAAGAAAAAAACACATAAATCTTTTCTCTATGTCTCTCTGTGCCTCCTCCGTGGAACTCCTTATATAACTTTTTCATTCTCAATTCTCCATTCTCAATTCTCCATTCCGACCCAGTTGCGCAGCAGCGTCATGCCTTGGGGTGTGAGGACGGACTCGGGATGAAACTGTACGCCGCGCACGTCATAGGTACGGTGTCGGAGGGCCATGATCCGGTTTTCGTCGGCGTCGACGGCGGTCACTTCGAGGCAGTCGGGGAAGTCTTCGCGGGAGACGACCCACGAATGGTAGCGTCCGGCACGGAAGGCAGGTTCCAGTCCGGCAAAGAGCGGGTCGCGGGCGATGACGCGGATGTCGGAACAGACGCCGTGGAAGACGTGCGTCAGGTTCAGCAGCTTCGCCCCGAACACTTCCGCGATGGCCTGTTCGCCCAGGCATACGCCGAGGATGCTTTTCTGCGGCGCGTAACGCTCGATGAGCGGCAGGAGCAGTCCGGCTTCGGAGGGGATGCCGGGGCCGGGCGAGAGCAGAATCTTGTCGAAGGGCGCCACATCGTCGAGCGCGATCCGGTCGTTGCGGTACACCTCCACCTCCGCGCCCAGTTCCAGCAGGGCGTGACGCAGGTTGTAGGTGAACGAGTCGTAATTGTCAAACAGTAATATCTTCATAACTCAGTGGATTAACGTTTCCGCCTGCCGGATGGCCTTGTCGAGGGCGCCCAACTTGCTGTTTACTTCCTGGAGTTCGCGTTCTTCGTTGCTCAGGGCTACGATGCCGGCGCCGGCCTGATAGTAGAGGACGTTGCCCCGGCTGACGAAAGTGCGGATGGTGATGGCCTGGTTCAGGTCGCCGTTCAGTCCAATAAAGCCGATGCATCCGCCGTAGGCACCGCGGTTATGGCGTTCGAGTTCGGTAATCAGCTCCATGGCGCGGACTTTCGGCGCGCCGCTGAGCGTACCGGCGGGGAAGGTGTCGACCAAGGCGCGGATGGCGCTGCTGCCGGCGTCGATGTCGCCGCTCACGCGCGAGACGAGGTGTATCACATGGCTGTAGTACTGCACTTCCTTGAAGAAATCGACCTTGACGTTGTGTGCGTTGCGGCTCAGGTCGTTGCGCGCCAGGTCAACGAGCATGACGTGTTCGGCATTCTCCTTCGGGTCGGCCAGGAGCAGTTCGGTACGCTGACGGTCGAGCGCCTCGCTGCCGGAGCGGAACGTCGTCCCGGCGATGGGGTCGATGCTCGCATGACCTCCGATGACCTTGCAGTGCGTCTCGGGCGAGGAGCCGAAGATGCGGAAGCCGCCGAAGTCGAAATAGAACAGGTAGGGCGAGGGATTGATGCTGCGCAGGCTGCGGTAGACCTTGAAGTCGTCGCCGCGGAAAGCCTGCTCGAAACGCCGGCTGAGGACAATCTGGAACACGTCGCCGCGCCGGCAGTGGCGGATGCCTTCGCGCACCATCGCCCGGTAGTCGTCGTCGGTGATGGACGAAGTACGTTCGCCCACGGTGCGGAAGTTGTACGACGCGAAATTCCGGTTTTCGATCAGCGTTTCGATTTCGTCCAGACGGCTGCTTTCGCCCCGGCCAAGGAGTTCGACCACCGTCAGTTCGTTGCGGAAATGGTCGAAGACAAGGTAGTAGCGGTAGAGGATGTAGAGCAGGTCGGGCGCGTCGTTTTCCGCGTGGTGCGCTTCCATCACGGGGATATCCTCGAAATAGCGCACGGCGTCGAAAGCCGTGTAGCCGAACAGCCCGCAGTATTCGCTTCCCGGGCCGTCGACCTCGAACCGTTCCACAAAGCCGTTGAGTGCGTCGGCCACGGACCGGCCGGCAACCAGGGGATGCACGGCGGTTTCCCCTCCGGGAAAGACGGCCGTCACCTCCGCGCGGTTAATCCCGATGCGCGCCAGGGGGCAGAGAGTAATGAACGACAGACTGTTTTCGTCGCCGTGGAAGTCGGAACTTTCCAGCAGCGCCGATTCGGGACAGATGTCGCGCAGTTTCAGATAAAGACTGACCGGCGTATGCAGGTCGCCAAGCAACCGTTTGCTTACCGTAGTGAATTTGTATCCCATATATATTTACTTTTAAAGATTTGCCTGTTCGGGGAAACCGGAGGGAACACGGTGCACGGCGGGACCGGCAATAACAGCCTCCCTTCCGTGCCGGGCATTCATTCTCCATTCTCCATTCCTTATGTAGGTATCCATGTCCTTGTCGCCGCGTCCCGAGACGGTGAGCACGACGACGTCCGAGGGCCGGAAGGCCGTTTTCGCCAGCGCGCCCAGCGCGTGTGCACTCTCCAGCGCCGGGATGATACCCTCCAGGCGCGTCAGTTCGTAAGCCGCGCGCAGGGCCTCGCCGTCGTCGACGGGCAGGACGGTTGCACGTCCCTCCTCCGCCAGCCAGGCGTGCAGCGGCCCAATGCCGGGATAGTCCAGTCCGGCGGAAATCGAGTACGGTTCTTCGATCTGTCCGTCCTCATTCTGCATCACCAGCGTGCGAGCACCGTGGATAATCCCCCGGCGTCCCAGGCAAATGGTGGCGGCGCTCATGCCCGAGTCCACGCCCCGGCCGCCGGCCTCGGCCAGCAGGATGCGCACGCGCGGATCGTTCACGTAGTGGTAAACCGTCCCGGCGGCGTTGCTACCTCCGCCCACGCAGGCAATCAGGCAGTCGGGCCAGTCGCGGCCTTCCTTTTCCGCGAGCTGTCCGCGTATCTCTTCGCTGATGACCGACTGGAGACGGGCGACCAGATCAGGGTATGGATGCGGCCCGACGGTGGAGCCGATGATGTAGAACGTGTCGGCGGGGTGACAGCACCAGTCGCGGATGGCCTCGTTGGTAGCGTCCTTGAGGGTCATGTTGCCGGACGTGACCGGGACGACCTCGGCGCCGAGCATCTTCATCCGCTGCACATTCGGCTGCTGGCGTTCCACATCCGTCTGTCCCATGTACACCACGCAGGGCATGTTCATCAGCGCGCAGACCGTGGCCGCAGCCACGCCGTGCTGTCCGGCACCCGTCTCGGCGATGATGCGCCGCTTGCCCATCCGCTGCGCCAGGAGGATTTGTCCGATGGCGTTGTTGATCTTGTGCGAGCCGGTATGGTTAAGGTCTTCGCGCTTGAGGTACAGCGTGCATCCGTAACGCTCGCCCAGCCGCCCGGCGCGGTAGAGCGGCGACGGTCGCCCGGCGTAGTCGCGCAGCAGCCGGCGGTATTCCAGCCCGAACGACTCGCTCTCCAGCACGCCGGGGTACGCCTCCTGCAACTCGCTCACACAGCGGTACAGTATCTCCGGGACGTAGGCCCCGCCGTACGGCCCGTAATACCCGTTTGCGTCGATTTGATAAGTCTTCATACAATCCTGTTTAATTATATACCTTTGAATTTGTCCATAAAAAAAGGCCTGTCGTGAGTATGACAGGCCTTCCCAAAGTATGTTTCACCATCAAAAAATACGGCATGTTACTCACAATGTTACAACTGCAAGCGCCACCACCCATATGTATTTATCAACAACGTCTTCATTTCTTTTGTCTCAAATTCGGCGGCAAATGTAAGGGTTTTTTTTTGAACGGACAAACAGAATGACGATTTTTTTTTGATTTCCGTCACACAGGACACAGGAATCCGAAATTTGCCTATCCAAAATGCAGGTTGTTACAGAATATAGTATTACATTTGCGACGACAAAAAAAAACAGGGAATAACTAACGGAATAAGGTATGAACATGAACAGACGAATTAAACCGACCGGATTCAGGGTTAAACTGCAAATAGGCATCCTGCTTGTGCTGGGGTGTTTGAACTTTTCCTGCGGGGAACAGAATGACGTGCTGAAAGTGGCCCACCTGTGCGACCCACAGTTGGGCTTTGGCAAAGATGGCTTCAGCGCGGATTCCGCACGTTTCGAACAGGCCATCCGGCAAATCAATGCGCTGTCGCCGGATGTGGTCACCATTGCCGGCGACATGGTAAACGATATAAACGACGAACGGGCGACAGACGCCAGTATGCAGTTGATAGCCAAAATCCGCCCACCCGTTCTCCTGACCGCGGGCAATCATGATTTGCCTGACCCTGTAACCGCCGAAGGACTGGAACGTTACCGCTTCATTTTCGGGAACGATTTCCAGGTAATGGA
>JAISWC010000345.1 GCA_031271245.1 Tannerella sp.
CGGGCCGGGCGTCTTCAGGAAGATGGCAGGTTTGGCGTCGGACGAGATGTTCAGCCGTATTGCTTGCGGCTGCCAGTCGATTGTGTCCAGGATGGGATAATAATTTCCCGTGATGCCGTCCAGCAGTTTCGGAACAATCCGGCAGCTCAGTTTGATGTTTATATCCTGTCCCTGCCTGACGTTCTCCAGTAAGAAACTGGGCACATCGCCCTCATCGCCACCTGTATGCACGATACCGTCCTTGTCGGTATATTCGTAGCGATACCGGAAAAAATCGTGGAGTTTGGACGAGAGGGGTTCTTTCCATTCAATCAGTGCGGCCGAGGTGGATTCGATAACGCCGGGCGGCAACAGTTCCAGTGCATTGAGGTTCTCGGCCGTATAGGGCATGGCTTCCGCTTTATAGGGGATGGAACTGTTCCCGAATTCGTCTTCCGTGTAAATGGTGAACTGATACATTTTCAATTCGGTAAGGCCGGTGATGTTCACCCACGAGCAGACGCTGTCGATCACCCTGCGGTGACCCGGCTCCGTGAAATCTTCACATTCGATCACCGTCTTTTTGGCTTTCCCCATGACGATCCGGCTTGCAGGAATGCGCCCGGCCTTCATCAGGTCTATTTCCACCCGTTCGTAACCGACCTGTACGTTGATAATACCGTCTAATTTGTCGGCATATATCTTTCCGACGTTCTCATGCTTCGTGATATTGTCGTAGATATCACTGCATGAAACAAACGCCGCCAATACCGCAAACACTACATACACAGCCGGCAACACCCGCGTCGCCGCTGTTTTCGTACATTTATTTTTAATACATGTTTTCATTTCTATTGTATTTTTGAATTAAACATTTATTTGCTAAAGGCTGCTTCATGGCGTTCTCCGCCCGAACAGTGTGATTTCCGAGATGTATTTCCCCGTCACGGCTTCCAGCCGGAAGTAGCGCGTCGGTTTGCTGAAACGCGGTTCTTCCGGGTAAAGGAACCCCCGGTCGCCGGCGTCTCCTTGCGTCACGTAATCGGATTCCTGCTTGACAAGCGGCGCAGTGATGCTGCGACGCGACACAAATTCCCAGGCCCCGGTTTCTTCGTCCCAAGTGTACATGTTGTATGCCAGCACGTTATCGCCGCGGTAGTACGCTCCCTGCACGCTGGTGTCCGTCCACGAATAGCGCTGGTGGGTCAGTATCTGCGAGAGTTCGTACGTCCCGCCCAGGTCAATGAGGAGGTTCCACGGATTGGCTGCCGTCGTGATGAAAAAGTTGTTCCTCACGTCCACTTCCGTCAGGCCGTCAATGGCGTGGCGGATATTCGTACCGCTACACTGCTTGATCCCGCCGATTTCCGTCCCTGCCGCCGGGAGCGTCCACCCTTCCTTAGGCAGTTTTTCATCGACCGGCAGGACGAGGGTCGTGTCTTTCGCCTGCATGGAATTGCCGTAGTTGTCTTCCACCCGCACTTTTACGCTAATGGGTTCCCCGCTGACCGGTTTCAGGCTGTCGATCGTGCGCGTTTCCGACTGGTAGGAAGCAAACACACTGGAATACTCCTGCCGGCTGCTGTTTTGCGTATACGAAAAATCGACAAACACATACACATTCTCTTTCAACGGGTCGTCCCATTTGACAATCATGGCACCGAACGAGGAGAGCACCTGCACGGACTGCGCCACCATCGACAGGGCCGGTTCCAGCGCCGTCACCGTGATCTGCCGGCTTTGCGAACGGTTCCCGGAGCGGTCTACCGCATAGAAGGAGACCTGATGGTCGCCCGCGCTGCCGAAGCCAATAATATCCAATGATTGGGCAAAATAGGAGGCCGCAGCCCGGACCTCTTTCCCAACCACGTTCGTATAGCCTGCTTCGATTGACAGCAGGTCTTCATCAGCGGGCGGCCGGAAAAAGATCCGTGCGCCCCCGTTCAGCGGTTCGGCGTTCAGGAAAACCGGCTCCCCCGGCGGAACGCTGTCGTCCGAGCTAAGTTCATATCGCCTGGATTCTTCGCAGGAACAAAGTCCCGCCAACATCCATATCCATATATATACATATATATTCTTCATGCTTTTAATTTTTAATTTCTTAATTCATAATTCTTAATTTTTAATTGACTTCCTACCATCCCGGGTTTTGAATCAGGTTGGCGTTCCTGTTCATTTCGTCTGTCCGGATGGGCATCAGGCAATCGGAGATAGACCATTTCCGTCCCTGTATGTTTTGCAGGGAGAAGAACGTCAAAGGCGTGGTTCCCTGGTAATTCCAGCCCCAGATGGGACGCGAGTATTCGGAGACAGCCTTTTTCCAGCGAATCTTGTCATAAAAATTGTAGCCACATTCGAATGCCATCTCGTTGGTTCGTTCCCGATGGATGATTTCGCGCAAACCCTCCTTTGTCAGGTGTTTGTTCAGCGCTTCACCCCTTACCCAGTTGGGGTTGGTATACGATTCTTCCACCTTAGGAATGCCCGCCCGCGTACGAACCAGGTTCAGCGCATCGTAAACCTCCTGCGAAGGCCCGTAATATTCGTTCATAGCTTCGGCTTTCATCAGGTAAAGGTCCGCCATGCGGACGATGGAAAAGGGATAGCGTATCTGCGTGGATATGTCCCTCCAGTAGTTTTCCGGGTGGACAATTTTCTGCACGGCGATGCCGCTTACGTTGGACCAGTTGCTGATCGACGTGTTGAGGCCGCCGTCGGTTCCGCTGAACATCATGGTGTTGATGCGTACCTCATGGGCGCGGTAGTAGCCGCCGGTGATGCCCAGGTGGGCATAAAGCCGCGGCTCGCGCTTCAGGTACATCTGCGCGGTCGGAACGCCCGGCTGGAGCAGACCGCGCACGGACGCATACTCCGGGTCGATTTCCGATGGCGTCGTCACCACCTCGTGCAGCGTACTTTGGTTCACCGTCAGGTCTTCGTCTAACGGCAGCCCGTGTTCCGTATAGAACCGTTCCATCGCCTGGTAGGAAGACACTAACCAGCCGTCGCCCTGGTTCGCAGGCCCCGGCCCGCCATAGCTTGCGGGTTTCAGCATAAGCGAACCCACAGTCACGGTAGAACCGCTGGTTCCACTGGGTACAGCGATGTCGATCCATCCCCAGATGACTTCCTCGTTCCAGGGGTCGGGGACTAACATGCGCAGGTCATAGAGGGTCTGCATCCGTTCCGGATTGGCTTCCCAGTCTTCGCGGTCATATTCATACGGCTGTCCCCTGTAACGGTACAGGCCGAGGCCGACCTCTTCGCACGAGGCGATGGCGTCGTTCACGGCGTCGAGGGCAGCTTTCCACTTTTCCGGGTCGGGAGTTTGCGAAAAGAACGGTTGCCCGTCATGGTCAAGGAAGTTGGCATAATATTCCGAATTACCGTTGAAAAACGGGCTGGCGCGGAACAGCAGCACCCTGGCCTTGAAGGATTTGGCCGACACCCTGTCCACTTGGCCCATGTCGTTGGAGCCTGCCCGCTCTTTCAGTCCGGGGATGGCTTCGTCCATCAGGGCGAGGATATAGTCGAAACAGTCCTCCACTTTCCGGCGCGGCAAGAACAGGGCGTCATTCGGCGCATCCGGCGCAGCCGTTTCCGGAAGGATGATCGGGCCGTAGTTCTCCAGGAGTCTGAACAGATAGTAGGCTTTCAGGAAGCGCGCCTGCGCTTTCCAGTCTGCCTTATCTTCCGCCGTCATGTCGGGTATCATGTCCACATGTTCAATAAACAGGTCGCAGTCACGAATCGGTATCCACAGGCTTACCCGGACGTCGTTACCTGTCCAGTAGTCCAGTAGCGGGTCGGAGACGGCCTGCTGACCACGCATAATAGAGATGCCCGCTAACCAGCCCCGGTGCTGGTCGATTTCGGGATTCGAGGCGATCCAGTCGTCGCCCAGCAGGACTGACTCGGAATCCCGGCTGTCAAACCGAACCGCTTTGTAAA
>JAISWC010000076.1 GCA_031271245.1 Tannerella sp.
CTCTATGCCATGTCGCGGAGCGTCATGAACTACTCCCCGACCGCCCAGTTGAACTACATCTTCGACCGGCGAACCAACCTGCGTGTCAATTACGACGGCCGCACCAGCCAGCCCTCCATGCAGCAGTTGCAACCCGTAGACGACGTCTCCGATCCGCTGAATACCACGCGCGGAAATCCGGATTTGAAGCCGACGTATACCAACAACCTGCGTATCCGTTTCCAGAAGTTCGTTCCCGAAAACCAGTCGGCATTCATGATTTTCGCCGGCGGGAACTATATCCTGAACAACATCGTAAGCAAATCGACCTACGACGCAACGACCGGAAAGAGAGAGAGTACCTACGAAAACGTGGACGGGAATTACGACGGGAACATCCGCGTGATATTCAACACGCCCTTCAAAAACAAAAAATTCAGCGTCAATTCGATGTCATGGGCTTCCTATAGCAGTACCAAAGGATTTATCAACGATCGGGAAAATACGAACAGGGGACTTGTGCTGAACGAACGCCTCGGTGTCAATTACCGTTCCGACCTGTTCGACTTCGGCCTGAACGGAAACATCCGTTACAATCAAACAAAAAATACGCTACAGGGACAAAACGACTTGAACACCTACAATTACGGCGGAGGCGCCTCCACAACGCTCTATCTGCCGTATCAATTCCGGATAGAAAGCGATATCAACTACTCCACCAACGCCGGTTACACGGAGGGTTACGAACAGCAGGAACTTTTATGGAATGCGTCCGCCTCCAAGTCGTTTTTCAAAAACAACGCGGGGATGCTCCGAATCAAGATTTACGACATCCTGCAACAGCGCAGTAACATCTCCTACAGCGCGTCGGCCAGCAACATCCGCTATTCGGAATACAACACGCTGAGCAGCTATTTCATGGTACACTTCATCTACCGCTTCAACATCTTCAAGGGCGGCGCCTCCGAATCGGATATGCGAAGAGGTGACATGAGGTTCGGGCCTCCTCCCGGTGGAGGCAGTCCCGGCGGCCCGCCCCCTCGCGGATTCTGATTTTTGAGCGGAGTCCGGGAAAAAATCCCTGTATTTTTGAATCATTCCTCCGCCAATTTGTCAGCCATTTTGGCAGGACGTTCCGGCAGACAGGACGTTTCTGTCAGTTTTGGCCGTTCCAATCCCTTTGGCACGAAATTCGCATAATCCGTAATTGGAATTTCATTTAACTATTACACAAACTAAACAGTATAACTATTAATAATTTAAATTTTTAGGAGTATGAAAATTAAACCGTTAGCAGATCGGGTGCTGGTGAAACCGGCCCCGGCAGAAGAAAAGACAGTTGGAGGAATTATTATTCCCGACTCGGCGAAAGAGAAGCCGCTGAAAGGTGAAGTGATGGCCGCCGGTAACGGCACGAAAGACGAAGAAATGGTCGTCAAGAAAGGCGACGCCGTCCTTTACGGCAAGTATGCCGGTACCGAAATCGAATGGGAAGGTGAAACGTATCTCATCATGCGTCAATCCGACATTTTAGCGATTATCTAATTCAAAACAATCATTTAAAATCATAGCAATATGGCAAAGGAAATTAAATTCAACATGGAAGCCCGCAACCTGCTGAAAAAAGGTGTGGACGAACTGGCAGATGCTGTCAAGGTAACATTGGGTCCGAAAGGCCGCAACGTCATTCTGGAAAAGAAATTCGGCGCGCCGCAAATCACCAAAGACGGCGTAACGGTGGCCAAGGAAATCGAACTGGCTTGCCCGTACGAAAATATGGGCGCACAACTGGTAAGGGAAGTAGCCTCGAAAACAAACGATAACGCCGGCGACGGAACCACTACGGCCACCGTATTGGCACAGTCCATCATCGGCGTAGGGTTGAAGAACGTCACCGCCGGCGCCAATCCGATGGATTTGAAACGCGGTATCGACAAGGCCGTCGCCAAGGTAGTGGAAAGCATTGCCCAACAGGCCGAAGCCGTAGGCGACAACCTGGAAAAGATTGAAAATGTAGCCAAAATTTCTTCCAACGGCGACGAAAGCATCGGGAAACTGATCGCCGAAGCCATGCAGAAAGTGAAGAAGGAAGGCGTCATCACCGTAGAGGAAGCCAAGGGCACGGACACCACCGTCGACGTGGTAGAAGGCATGCAGTTCGACCGCGGCTACATCTCCGCCTATTTCGTGACCGATACCGAAAAAATGGAAGCTCAGTTCGAAAACCCGAACGTGCTGATTTACGAAAAGAAGATTTCCGTACTCAAGGAACTGCTTCCCATCCTCGAACAGGCCGTACAGACCGGCCGGCCGCTGCTGATCATCGCGGAAGACATCGACAGCGAAGCGCTGGCCACCCTTGTGGTGAACCGTCTGCGTGCCGGGCTGAAGATTTGTGCCGTCAAAGCGCCGGGCTTCGGCGACCGTCGCAAAGCAATGCTGGAAGACATTGCCATCCTGACAGGCGGTACGGTGGTCACCGACGAAAAAGGCATGAAGCTGGAAGATACCACGCTGGACATGCTCGGTTCGGCCGAAAAAATCATCGTCAACAAGGACAACACGACCATCGTTAACGGTTCCGGCAACAAGGAAGATATCCAGGCGCGGATCAGTCAGATCAAGACGCAGATCGAGAGCACGACATCGGACTATGACCGGGAAAAACTTCAGGAACGTCTGGCCAAGTTGGCCGGTGGCGTAGCCGTACTGTACGTCGGCGCTCCGTCGGAAGTAGAAATGAAGGAGAAGAAAGACCGCGTCAACGACGCCTTGAGCGCCACCCGCGCGGCCATCGAAGAAGGTACGGTGCCCGGCGGCGGCGTAGCCTACGTTCGCGCCATCGAGAGCCTGGAAAACCTGAAGGGTAGCAACGAAGACGAAACAACCGGTATCGAGATTGTCAAGCGCGCCATCGAAGAACCGCTTCGTCAGATCGTATACAACGCCGGCAAGGAAGGCGCCGTCATCGTTCAGAAAGTCAGGGAAGGCAAAGACGACTTCGGCTACAACGCCCATACGGACGTGTACGAGAACCTGTGCGAGACAGGCGTCATCGACCCGGCCAAAGTTGCGCGCGTGGCGCTGGAAAACGCCGCTTCGATCGCCGGCATGTTCCTGACAACCGAATGTGTCGTAGCCGAGAAGAAGGAAGATACGCCCGTAGCGCCGGCAGCGCCGGGTATGGGCGGCGGCATGGGCGGCATGATGTAATATCATCCTGTCTTCCCGCAGCCGGATAAAAGTAAGTCAAGGTTCGAAACATGCTGTTTTGAACCTTGACTTTTTTTTGGGGAAATGAAAATTTGAATTGAGAATTGAGAATTGAGAATGAATATTTGAATGGAGAATGAATATTTGAATTGAGAATTGAGAATGGAGAATGGAGAATGGAGAATGAAAAAATATATTACATATAATGGTGAATAGAGCGGCGTGAAAGTACTAAAACTGCGGCGTGTCGAAGCACTCTTCTAATTCTCAATTCTCAATTCAAAAACTTTCATTCTATTGTGTTGATTCGTTAATAATTCGTAATTCGCTGTTTTTTTCTTTCTTATTTCTTGCGCGGTATTTTTCTTTGCTGTAATTTTGCCGCCGACTATTAAACTTTTATTTTTATCGTATGATGAATTGTTTTAGGATATCGGCAGAGAATAGAGGGGGAACGGCGCGTTTCGCGACGGGCTGCCGGCCTGCTGAAACAGTTTCTTGCATGTTAATAAATGTTAGAGGGGGGCAAATTCCCCTCTAAACGTTAAAAGTTCGCCACGAAACTCCCTTTCAACCATTCAAAAATGCAAAGATGCAAGGATTCACAGGTTGAGTCCTCTTCACAAAGTCCGTTTTTCGGAAAATTCCTCTGAAACAGTTAACATGTCCCTGCGGGACGGGGAGGCGGTATCTCCATTG
>JAISWC010000091.1 GCA_031271245.1 Tannerella sp.
AGAGGCCGTACCTTTACGTTGCATATCGGTAAACCGATACCCTGGCAAACGTTCGATCGCACAAAAAACCACCGTGAATGGGCGCACCGGATGCAGCGTCTGGTCGCCGGCCTGCCGGAAATTGCAGAGCCTCCGGCACAAATTATGCCAGAGGATCCAACACGATTCGTTATCGGATAATTATATTTTTCTTAACCGCTTTGTGGCACTTTTGTAATAAACGAATCCGAATTTTGCACCGGAATAATTAATCATTAATTTATTTTATCGAACAATGAAAAGATGTATTTTCGTATCTATTTTGGCAGGAGTGGTTCTGTCCGTATTTGCCCAGTTCCGGGCATTACCGGATTCGACTGTTCGTTCACAGAAGTGGACCCTAACACTGGAAGAAGTTGAAGTAAGCGTTCAAAAGCGTAACCAGAGCAGCCTGGAAGTTCCCGTAGCTGTAAACGCGCTGTCGGGAACAGGCTCCGTCCGCTCGTTCACCCTGCCTGCATACAAGGTAACAGTTGCAGCCACGTTCTACAAGTCGCCGACGCAGACCGACCGGGAAGCCGTGGATGCAACAAAAGCATCCATCGAAGGCGGCACGTACCGCATCGCCCAGGCCACGGGCAACACGGAATCCGATCCGATTCTAAAGATTTCCGACGGATCTGATCGGTTGTTTGTGCGTAATATGAGTGAATAATGAATAATGAACGGAATAATTCCTATCTTTATGGCCTGTAACACAGAAAAAATAATGTAGATTCGTAAAATGCAAAGAAAAATGAAACGTATAGCTGTTTTTGGGACGATTTTAAGCCCCCTTATTTTGGGCATTTTTATGCTGTTTTCCTGCAGGCAGAACAGGGACATGGTACCCTCTGCCGAGTATGCGCCCTATGTGAGCGCTTATACGGGTGGCGTCATTTCCATCCGGTCCACGGTCCGGCTGGAGTTAGCGCAGGAACAGCCTGTCATTGAGACGGGCGTGGAAGTGGAGAATAAATGGTTCGGCTTTTCGCCGGCCATCAAGGGAAAAACCCGCTGGGTGAATAACCGGACGGTCGAATTTGTGCCCGATCCCGGAGCACTGAAGCCGGGAACGCTTTACAATGCCTCTTTTGCACTGGGAAAAGTCGTCAGGGTGGATAAAAAGCTGGCGGAATTTCATTTTTCTTTCCGTGTGGAAGAGCGAAATTTTGTAGTGAAAGTCATGTCGCCAAGCGTCTCGGCGGATGCCGATGAACAAGTCTCCGTCACGGGGGAAATCCATTTCAGCGACCCGCCTCAACAGGCTGACGTAGAGAAAATGATCACCGTTTCAAGAGACGGAGAATCGTTCAGGCCGACGGTCGACGCGCTGGAACAGGCAAACGGCTACCGTTTTACCGTTGACGGCGTTGCCAAAAAGGCGGAAGACAGCAAACTCGAAATCAGGGTCTCCGGAAAAGCCATTCGGGTGAATAAGGAAGTAATCGAGACCGTGCAGATTCCGGCCAGCCGTTCGTTTAAGCTGTTGTCGACCGAAGTGATTCGGACTCCCGATTACGGGTTGCAGCTGACTTTTTCGAGTCCGCTTTCCGATAGCCAGGACTTGAACGGGCTGATTAGGCTCGAAGGGATTTCCTCCGTTACTTCGCAGGTGCAAGACAATAAAATCAACTTGTTTTTTGAGCGCAAGAAAGAATTCCGTACCTTGACTGTACACGTTGACCAGGGACTGAAAAATGTCCATGATGAAAAACTGAACCAAACCCTCTCCTTTGTCGCGGAGTTGACTGCGCTGGATCCCAAAGTCGAATTTTTGACCTCCGGCGTCATTTTGCCCGATGCGAAGAACCTGATGTTGCCTTTCCGCGCCGTCAGTCTGCGGGCGGTTGACGTGAAAATCATCCGCATTTTCGAAAACAATGTGTTGATGTTCCTGCAAAACAACGCCTTCTCTTCGCCTCCATCCTACGTTTCCGACCTGAGAAGGGCAGGACGACTGGTGTACAAAAAAACGCTCCGCCTGGACAGCGATCCGGACAAAACGGTGTATGACTGGGAAAACTATTCCCTTGACTTAACCCCTGTCATCCGGCAGGAGCCGGGTGCCATCTACCGGGTGGAACTTTCGTTCAAACGCAGTTACGCCGTCTACCCGTGCGAAAACAGTTCGTGGCCGGGCGGCGAACTGACGGATATGAACAGCGGCGAAATCAGCGAGACAGACGAGGCCGTTTGGGACGTCCCGTCGACCTATTACAGTTCGTATTATGAAGACATAAACTGGAACGAATTTGACTGGAGCGAACGCGACAATCCCTGTCATGCAAGCTACTACATGTCCGGGGAACGGAGCGCCGCCGTCAATCTGCTGGCCTCCGACCTGGGAATGATCGTGAAAAGTAATTCGAGCCATCAACTGTGGGTCGCCGTGTCGAACCTGCTGGATACCCGACCGGTCGCCGGTGCGGAAGTGACGGCCTACAATTTCCAGTTGCAGCCCGTCGGCTCAGCCCGGACGGACGAAAACGGATTTGCCGCGTTTACGGCCAAAACCAAACCCTTTGTCGTGGTCGCCTCGAGCCGGCGCCAGAAGGCGTATCTCCGGATGACGGACGGCGAGGAAAACCTGTTAAGCCGCTTCGACGTGGGCGGAAAGGAAATCCAAAAGGGACTGAAAGGCTACGTCTACGGCGAGCGGGGCGTATGGCGGCCGGGCGACACGCTGCATCTCTCGTTCATGCTGGAAGACCGCGAACAGCGTATCCCGGACAGCCACCCCGTTTCCATCGAAGTATATAATCCCCGCGGGCAGTTCCACACGAAACAGGTGTCGACCGACGGACTGAACGGCTTGTACACCTTCACGCTGCCGACCCGCGCCGACGACCCGACCGGACTCTGGAATGCGTACGTGAAAGTGGGCGGGACGTCTTTCCACAAGGCGCTACGGATTGAAACCGTCAAACCGAACCGCCTGAAAATAAATATGGACATACCCGGCGACCGGCTTTCCGCAACAAACCGTCCGGCGCCGGTAAAGCTCCGTGCCGCCTGGTTGACGGGCGCTACGGCGCAGCATCTGAAGGCCAAAGTGGAAATCACCCTTTCCAAAACGTCCACTCAGTTCAAGGGATACGAAGACTACCTCTTTCACAATCCGGCAACGGACTTTTCGCCCGGCACGTCGGCGGTCTTTGAGGGGACGCTGAACGACCGGGGCGAAGCCGGCTTCAACCTCCAGGCACTCCCGGCGGAAAATGCGCCGGGAATGTTGCAGGCCGGCATTTCCTGCCGCGTATACGAGCCGGGAGGCGATGCCAGCTTTTATTATCAGACCGTTCCCTATTCTCCGTTCAAGACTTATGTGGGGATCAACTTTAACCGCAAGCCGTCCGAATATTATCTGGAAACGGACGTGGAGCATACGTTTGACGTGGTCACGCTGGATGCGGACGGTAAACCGGTGAACGCTTCCGAACTGGAATACAAAATCTACCGCATCGGCTGGAGCTGGTGGTGGGGATACGAAGACAAGTCGTATGCCTCCTATCTGCAAAACGCCTCCATCAAGCCGGTGGATTCCGGTCAGCTGAGCACGGCCGGCGGAAAGGCCCAAATCAGGTTCCGGGTGAATCACCCGGACTGGGGATGTTTCCTGGTCTACGTGAAAGACCGCCAAAACGGACATGCCTGCGGTGGAACGGTCTACATGGACTGGCCGGACTGGCGGGGGCGTTCGAACCGGTCGAACCCGGACGATGTCCGTATGCTGACTTTCTCGACCGGGAAAACGTCGTACGAAGCCGGAGAAGAAGCGACGATCATGATCCCGGCGGCGGCAGGCGGACGTGCCCTGGTGG
Source organism: Tannerella sp. (assembly GCA_031271245.1). Classification (GTDB taxonomy): domain Bacteria; phylum Bacteroidota; class Bacteroidia; order Bacteroidales; family Tannerellaceae; genus Tannerella. Next base: position 3,843 of record JAISWC010000091.1, read on the forward strand.
CCATCGAAAACGGCTCGGACGTGCTGAGCCGCGAATGGGTGGAAATCCCTGCCTCGGGCGACGCCAAATATACGTTCAAGGTGACGGAACACATGGCGCCGAACATTTATGTACATGTCAGTCTGTTGCAGCCTCACGAACAGACGGTGAACGACCTGCCCATCCGCATGTACGGCGTCGTGCCGCTCTTCGTGACCGATAAAAATTCCGTCCTGACCCCCCGGATTGCGATGGCGGACGTGCTGCGTCCCGAAACGGAATTTACGGTCAAGGTGAAGGAGGCCGACGGAAAACCGATGACGTATACGCTGGCCGTAGTGGACGAAGGACTGCTGGACCTGACGAATTTCAGGACGCCGGATCCGTGGAACGAATTTTACGCCCGCGAAGCGCTGGGTATTCGCACGTGGGACCTGTACGACGCCGTGATCGGGTCGTTTACGGGGAAATACGGTTCCATCCTCGGCGTTGGCGGCGATGGCGACCTGCTTGCACCGAACGGGAAAGCCAACCGTTTCAAGCCGGCAGTACACTTTATCGGCCCGTTTGCGCTCGCGAAAGGAAAGGAACAGACCCATTCCCTGACCCTGCCGCCGTATATCGGTTCGGTGCGCGTGATGGTCGTAGCCGGACAGGACGGCGCCTACGGGAAGGCGGAAAAGACCGTTCCCGTCCGCACGCCGCTGATGATCCTGCCGTCGTTGCCGCGCGTAGTCGGTATTGACGAGGAAATTGTTTTACCGGTCAATATCTTTGCGATGGAAAATGCCGTCAAGGATGTTTCCGTCAAGGTGGAAACTACCGGCAAACTCCGGCTGACCGGCGAACAGCAGCAAAGCACGGCCTTCTCCGCCCCCGGCGACAGGATGGTTTACTTCACGCTGAAGTCCGGCGCCGAAACGGGCATCGAAAAAGTGACGGTCACGGCTTCCGGCAACGGCCATACGTCCCGGGAAACGATTGAAATAGACGTACGCAATCCGAATCCACCGGCGCTGCACGTTACAGACAGGCTGCTGAATCCCGGCGAATCGGCCGGTTTCACCTGGCAGCTGGACGACGCGTCCGACGGCAACCGGGTGAAACTGGAGGCTTCGCGTATTCCTCCGGTAAACCTGAACAGCCGGTTCGACTACCTGCACGACTACCCGCACTATTGTTCGGAGCAGTTGACCTCGCGGGCGCTGCCCCTGCTGTTCCTTTCGTCCTTCAGGGAACTGAGCGAAAAGGAATCCGCCGCGGTGAAAACGAATGTCCGCGAAGCGATTGCCAACCTGTATACCCGTCAACTGCCCGGTGGAGGCATGGTCTACTGGGCGGGCGATTCTCATGCCGACCCGTGGATTTCTTCCTATGCAGGCAGTTTTCTGGTCATGGCGAAGGAGAAAGGCTACGAAGTCAACGAGGGCGTACTCGGCCGGTGGAAGAACTACCAGCGTGCCGCGGCGCAAAACTGGCGACCGCAAAACGTTCACCGGCGATACGGTCACTTCGACGACGCATACGACCAGGCTTACCGGCTTTACACGCTGGCGCTGGCCGGCGCTCCGGAAACGGGCGCGATGAACCGGCTGAAGGAAGCGAAAAACCTGTCGCAGCAGGCGTGCTGGCGACTGGCCGCCGCCTATGCGATAACAGGACGGGAGAATGTGGCCGGTGAACTGATATTCAATCAAAAGACGGAAGTCGACCCCTATTCGCTGAACAATGCCTGGTACGGTTCTCCGAGCATGGACGAAGCCCTGATTCTGGAGACGCTGTTATTGCTGGGAAAGGAAAAGGACGCCTTTTTGCTGGCGCAAAAACTGTCGCGCAACCTGTCCGAAGAAACTTTCTTTACCACGCAAACCACGGCTCATGCACTGGTGGCCATGGCGCGTCTGGCGGAAAAGACATCCGGTACGCTACAGTTTGACTGGTCGCTGAACGGCGCTGAACAGACTCCGGTGAAGACCGGCAAAGCGATTTTCCTGCAAGACCTGCCTCTCCGTCCGGCCTCCGGCCAGGTCACGGTCAAGAACGCGGGCGACGGCGTGCTGTATGTCAGCCTGACCTCCAGGACCCTGCCTTTCCGGGATTCGCTGCCCGCAATGGCCAACCGTATCCGGCTGGACGTGTCCTACCTGCAGCCGGACGGCTCGAAGGCCGACATTTCACATCTCAGACAGGGACAGGATATTACGGCAGAGATCAGGGTTTCGAACATCAGCGGATACAGCGATTATACGAATCTGGCGCTGACGCACATCATCCCGTCGGGCTGGGAAATCTACAACGAACGGATGCAGCAGCCGGAAGCTGCCGACGGGAACGGACAGGGCACGGCATACACGTATCGCGACATCCGGGACGACCGCGTACTGACATATTTCGATTTGCCCCGCAACATGAGCAAGGTTTTTAAAATAAGGCTGATGGCCTCGTATGCGGGTTCCTTTGTGCTTCCGGCCGTTCATTGTGAAGCGATGTACGACGCAAACGTACAGGCGCGTACCGTAGCCGGTCGCGTCACGGTCGAACAGTGAACAGGCAAGATAAAATCCGGCATAAAATATGCAAAAGAATAATCTGTCGAAAGAAGTTGAAAAGTGGGACAGGATGATTAAGTAACGCGAAATAAATAACATCTACTGTTTTACCGGAGCGTTGAGAATGCCATTCGTGACAGGAGTCGGATGTCGACGTCACTTTCCCCTCTTGAGAGGCTGTTTGTCCACGCCTGCCGCCCCGTATATATTTTCCCGAAACGGCTGTCATACAGCCGTTTCGGGAAAATATAATCTTGTGGATTTCATGGGCTTTGGTTCATACGAAACAGCCTGGTTGTGGTTACATAAGCGGCATAGAGCAATGGTACGGTCAGGCCGGGAAAAATTGTCAGGAGAAGTAGAAGTAGAAGAGACATACATTGGTGGAGATGAGACAGGAAGCGGCAATACAGGTCGTGGAGCGGAAGAAAAAAGTCTTGTTGCCGTAGCAATCGAATGCATGGGAAAAAAGACAGGCCGGGTACGTTTCAAAATCATTCCGGATGCATCCTCTCAACGCCTTTTGCCGTTCATTGCAGACAATGTTGAACAGGGGAGCACGGTAATTACCGAATCTGATTTTTTTTGCGTGTGTTACAAAAAAAACCGTATCTTTGTACCGCAAAAGAAATGCGTGAATAAAGAAGGCGTTCTTCCGGCGTGTCTCCGGCAACGAAAAGACATCGCAATTTCTTCTGACGTTCGATCTGTTGCAAAAACAGGGGGCTGACCGGTTTTGACAGCGGGCAGAAGTGGTTTGCAAGCATGCAGTGCGTCGTTGACCGGCACTATAATCCTGGCTGACAAAAATTAACTGGCGAAAATACTTACGCTCTCGCTGCGTGATCGAAGTACAGTAGATCAACGCTTTATCCTTACACAAGGTGTTTGGACGAGATATCACCCGGAAGCTCCGGCTCCGAAGCAGTCCGAAACGGTGGTACGGAAATATCGGAGATAGCCTGAAGGAAGTCCCGTACTTCAGGTGAAACTTAGGGAATAAGCCTGATGTGGGTGGCTTCGGTCTTGCATCAGGTCGAAAATGAAGGCGAAGATAAGCATGTAGAAAACAAATTAATTCCTCGTTTGGACGAGAGTTCGAATCTCTCCAGCTCCACAACACAAATGTAAATCGCTCAAAATAAGGAGCATATAAAAAATAACGGTCTGTAATTCTCTGAGATAGACAAAAACAGACATTTACGTTCTGATTTTCATGTATATAGTGTCGCAGCAATAAACAGAAAAAATGGGACGAAGAAAGAAAGAAATCATTTGGCCGCATCTGTGTGACGGAGGCGGCGACTTGGGAACAGCCTGGTATGTAGAATATTCTGTTCGCAATCCGGTATCTGGAAAAATGGAACGCTTCCGGCACTACGACGGGTTTAGGGATATCGACACCGACAGGGAACGTC
>JAISWC010000093.1 GCA_031271245.1 Tannerella sp.
GCTGGTGATTCTGCGTCCAGGCCGTGCGCAGGGCGGCATCCTGCCAGTCGTATCCCTCGCCGAAAGCGTCGATTTCCGCCTGCGTAAAGGGCGTATTTGAAGCGGCCAGACTGGCGTCGGACGTAATAATGTCGTTGCGTAACAAAGCCCACTCCCTGCCGTTGAGCAGGTCAAGTTTTTTGCCGATCACACTTTGTCCCACGCTGCCGGTGTATTGGATGCGGTCTTTCCCTTCGCCCTTGTTCGTTGTAACCAGGATGACGCCGTTTGCCCCGCGCGATCCGTAGATAGCCGTCGCCGAAGCATCCTTGAGCACTTCGATCGAAGCGATGTCGGCAGGGTTAATCGTAGCCAGCGCGTTCAGCCCCGCACCCGCATAGCTTATGCCGGCGGAAGTAGCGGCATTGTTGTTGTACATGATTTGCCCGTCGATCACATAGAGCGGTTCGTTGCCGCCGGTGATGGAATTTCCGCCGCGGATGCGGATAGAGGCGGAAGCACCGGGCTGTCCCGAACTCTGCGTCACCTGTACGCCGGCGACGGCGCCGCTCAGCAGGTTGTCGAAGGATGTTTGCGGCTGTTCGAGGTTCACTTTCGGCACCGAGGCCACCAGACCGCTGATGTCGCTGCGCCGCTGCGTGCCGTAGCCGATGACGACTACTTCGTTCAGCAGATTCAGGTCTTCGACAAGCGGGATCACGAGCGTTTCGGCAGATACTTCGTAGATGTCGATCTCCTGTGGTCTGTAACCGACGTAACTGACTACGACCGTAGTCGGTAGCGAGGGAATACTCAGGCTGAACAGGCCGTCAATATCCGTGACGGTACCGGAATCGGCCTTGTCGTCCTTCAACAGGACATTGGCCCCGATAATTGTTTCATTGCTGCGCCTGTCGACAACTTGCCCCCGCAAAATAACGCTGTTTTGTCCGGCAACCGGAGTGATGTAACTCCAGGCGACAAGTGAAAAAAGAATAAAAAACGGAAATCGCTTGCGACTTCCAACAAAAGGAATTATTTTTGCCATACCTAAAATGATTTTTTAGTTAGAGTACCCCTTCAACCATAGCAGCCGGAAAAAAGGGGTACTCGTTTTTTGTTAAACTTGGGTGCAAAGGTATTTGTTCGATTCTTCGGCTGCAATACCATGTTTGGGGTATTTTTTCCCTCTCGGAATTAATTTGTAGTTTTGTCATCCAGAATTTTTCAGAACAGATAAATGGATTATGCGATTATTGCTGCGGGCGAGGGTTCGCGTTTGGTTCGGGAGGGAGTTACGATACCCAAGCCGCTGGTTCGGCTGTGTGGCGTTCCGCTGATTGAGCGATTGATTAACGTGTTTTTGAACAGTGAGGCCACTTCGATCAGCATCATTGTGAATGAGGCTATGACGGAGGTACAGGACTTTCTGAAGCATCTCCGGATTCCCGTGACGTTTCATCTGCATGTCCAGTCCACCCCCAGTTCGATGCACAGTTTTCATGCGTTGAGCCGGTTTCTACAGGGGGAATGTTTTTGTCTGACGACGGTAGATACGATTTTCCGGGAAGATGAATTTCGCCGTTACATTCGTGCCTTTCAGGCGCTGCCGGCCGGCTCGTTCGACGGACTGATGGCGGTAACGGAGTTTGTCGACGACGAGCAGCCGCTTTACGTGACAACGGATGAACAGGGGATGATTCGGGCTTTTCCCGATCGTCCGGAAGCCGGAAGCCGGTATGTGTCGGGCGGCATCTATTGTCTGAGACGTTCCGCCCTGCGTGTGCTGGATACGGCGCTGGCGGAAGGCGTGTCGCGGATGCGGAACTATCAGCGCCGCTTGATTGCCGGCGGACTGCGACTTCAGGCATATCCTTTCAGCAAGATCATCGACGTGGATCATCCCGGTGATATAGCCAAGGCAGAGCAGTTTATTTTGCGTACCTAAATGACCCTTCGGGCTTTCATCTCCAGGTATTTGTTGATGACGTCGACGGAAAGGCGGTCGGGGGAGGTCAGCAGGGAATAGATGCCGTGACGGCGGAGGTGGGTGGTCACGTGTTGCTTCTCGAAGATGAACTTTTCGGCGATGACCTGTCGGAAATAATCTTCGGTGGTGTGCGGGTGGCGGGCGGCAAAGGCTTTGAGTTCGGCGTTCTCGAAGAATATCGCCAGGACGGCGTGCCGGTGTGCCAGTTGCCGGAGGTAATTCAACTGGCGTTCCATCCCGATGATGCTGTCGAAATTCGTGTATATCAGCAGCAGGCTGCGTTTGCCGACATGCTTGTTCACGTGTACGCAGAGCGAAGAATAGTCGCTCTCGCCGAAGGTCGTCTCCTGGCGATAGAGGCTTTCAAGTATCAGCTGCATCTGGCCGGGCTGTTTCGAGGCGGGGAGGAAAGTCTCGAAGTCGTCCGCAAACGTGATCAGGCCGGCCTTGTCTTCGCGGCGGATGGCGACGAACGACAGCACCAGCGCGGCGTTGATGGCGTAGTCGAGCAGTGTCATGCCGCGAAAGGCCGACTGCATGACGCGCCCCTTGTCGATGACGTTGTATATCTGCTGCGAACGCTCGTCCTGATAAGTGTTCACCATCAGCAGATGACGCCGCGCGCTTGCCTTCCAGTTGATGGTGCGGTAGTCGTCGCCCTTGACATATTCCTTGATATGCTCGAACTCCGTGTGATGTCCGATACGCCGGATGCGCTTGATGCCCAGTTCGGTCAGGTTGTTGCTGATGGCCAGCAGTTCGTAGCGGTGCAGCATCAGGTACGACGGGTAGACCTTGACGGCGACCGGCTGCGCGCACGTGAAGCGGCGTTCGGCCAGTCCCAGGCGCGTGGCGACAAATGCGCGGACTTGCCCGAAACAGTACTCCCCGCGCCTGACCGGCCGCAGGTGGTACAGTATCACCTGCCGCGCGCCCGGTGGCAGGTCGACGCGAAACAGGATGTCGCGCCGCTGGAAGACAGCCGGTATCTCG
>JAISWC010000125.1 GCA_031271245.1 Tannerella sp.
AATTACGGTAGACAATACGAACTGTCCAGTATTGCGTATGGCGCGCCGGTGCTGCTTTTCGGCGGACTGGGACTGATCATTTCATTTCTGGTCGAAAGAAATGCACAAAAAAAAATCAATGATTCCAAGATTCAATGATCAAAGGTGGCCTTTTCTTCAAACGATTGATATGTTTTATCAATCGTTTGAAGTATGCCACCATATTTTCTCCTGATTTATTTGTACCGTTTATTTCCTGACAGCTCCTTAATCCCATCGCTTTCTATTTTGTTTTGTTTATAATCGCCCATTTGCCTCCTTTGTGCGCACCCTCACGACGAATAATACCCTGTTGCGTATTTATCCAAGGTTGCTGTTACCCCTACATTCGCTCTTATATTAGCAGGTCGTCTGCTACGCTGTTGGCGGTTTCCGCTCCCTGCAGGGCGGTCAGGACGGCCAGGCCGAAATCGAAGACCAGTCCCGGACCTTTGCCGGTGATGATATTTCCGTCCGTAACAGCCGGTTCGTCGGTCAGGATGGCGCCGGTCAACTGCGGCTCTATGCCGGGATAGCAAGTGGCTTTCTTCCCTTTCAGCAAGCCTAACCCGCCCAAAACCAGCGGCGCGGCGCAAATGGCTGCTACGATTTTGTGCTGTTCATACTGGCGTACCAGCTGTTTTTTAAGCCCTTCATGCCCGTTCAGCAACTGGCTGCCGGGGCCGCCTCCCGGCAGGATAAGTGCGTCGGCATCGGAAAAGTCCGAATCCTCGAACAGCCGGTCGGCGACGACCGGAATCCCGTGAGCGCCCGTTACCGTCCGTTCGCCGGTGATGGATACGGTCGTCAGTTCCACTTCTCCTCTCCGCAGGACGTCTATCGTCCCGACGGCTTCGGTTTCTTCGAAACCGGTAGCTAAAAATAAATACGCTTTTTTCATTGTCTATCGCAATTTATAATTATATGTAATGGTTCCTATTTGGTTATTTGTTCCCGCTATACTATTGAATTGTGCTCGCCTTGCGGCATTCAGCGCCTCGGAACGCATCGTCTCGTCGATGATATTCGTGCCTTTACCGATGTTCACTCTGATGACGTTGCCTTTTGAATCTACCGTGATATCGATAACAATGCGTCCTCCTTTCTGACCTTTATCCTTCGGTTCAGGCAAATTGCCAATGATCGAACGTCCGTTCAAGCTGAATGATTTTCCGATACCGCCCACACCTTCGTTTACGCCCGAATCGGCATTACTGAACGGATTGCCTTGATTGCCTGTTCCCGTCGGGGCATCGCCCCGGCTGTCGCCATCGGCATTGCCGGAGTCGAACAGCCCGGCCATCTGATTATCAATAGCCTGCTGCTGTTGTTTACGCTGTTCCTCTCTGCGCCGCTGTTCGGCCAGCCGTTCTTCCTCCTTTTTTTTTCGTTCCGTTTCTTCTCTTTTTTTCCGTTCTTCGGCTTTCCTGTCAGTCAGCGAAACGGATTCTTCTTCTTCCTGTGTAATCATGTCTTCCCGGGGAGGAGCAGGTCTGGGCGTTACCGGCTTCACTTCGGGCGCAGGCGTCGTCACCGGCGCCGTCCGGCCTCTCGGTTCAAACATGCCTGCGGCGTAGTTCAGGTTTCCGAAATTGACCAGCACACCTTCGTCCTCTTCCGGTACATCCGTCTTGAGTACCATGAAGCACAGGAGCAGAAGAATCGCCAGATGGAAAAGAACCGTTCCTGCAAGCGCTACGCTGTCGTTTTTGTCAAATTTCATCGTCCTGACTTCGGGGGGCGTGTAGCAAGCACCATTTTAAACTTATTCCTGTTCGCAATGTCCAGGACTTTCACGATCTCGCGGTAGGGAACGGATTCGTCGGCATAAAGGGCGACGAACATTTCCGGTTCCTTACTATAACGTTCCTGCAGGAAAGGGGTGATTTCATCAAATGAAACCGGTTTTTCCTTTTGAGTGCCGTAGGCCACATAATAGTTTCCGGCGGCATCGATCAATACCCTTGAAATCGGTTTGGCGGCCGTTTGCTTTTGTGCCTGCGGCAGGGTCAGTTTGATGGCGCTCGGCACAACGACCGTCGACGTCACCATGAAAAAGATCAGCAGCAGGAAAATGACGTCCGTCATGGAGGCCATGCTGAAGGACTCATTTACTCTTGTTTTACGTTTCAGCGCCATTACTATACCTTTATATATATATTAATTGACCGGTTCGTTCAGCAAGTCCATAAAGTCCATAGTGCGTGTTTCCAGCTGGTTGACCACGCTGTCGACCTTCGATACCAGATAGTTGTACGCAAACAGGGCGATAATTCCGACAATCAGTCCGTCGACCGTGGTGACCAGCGCTTCATAGATTCCGCTTGAAAGCAGTTGTACGTCGACGTTGGTTCCGGCATTGGCCATATTGAAGAAGGCGCGTACCATACCCGTTACCGTTCCGAGGAATCCGATCATCGGAGCGCCGGACGCTGTGGTGGCAATGATGGGGAAGCCCTTTTCCAGTTTGGCTACTTCCAGGTTGCCCGCATTTTCGACGGTGGCCAGAATATCGCTTACCGGACGCCCCAGACGGCTGATGCCTTTCCCGATCATGCGTGCGGTAGGCGATTCGGTAGACTGACAGAGATTGAGTGCTGACTCCACCTTTCCGTCATGGATATAGTCCTTGATGCGACTCATAAACGTTTCGTCGCCCTTGCCCGCCTGCCGGATCACCAGCCAGCGCTGGATAAAGATGAACAGGGCCAGCAGCGACAGCGCTAAAAGAACAAACATAATCGGCCCGCCTTTTCCGGCGAGGTCTATAATATCCATTTCGGGTGTCGCAGGATTGGTTGTTCCACTCAGATCGAGCGGAGTTTCCGCGCCCAGATTCGTTACTCGCAATAATACTGATACAATTTTCATTCGTTTTTATTGTTTTGTTTCGTTTTCTTTTTCTCTTTCCGTACATTTGCACGAAATTACGGTTGCAAATGTAGAATGATTTACGCAATTCATTCATAAAATGTTCGTAAAAGATTCTACACGAAGCCGATTTATATGTTAAAAAGACGAAACGGAGGACTTTTTCGAGAAATAAAGTATGGAAAGACGAATGAAAGTAGGCATTTTCGGCAGTGATTATCAAAAAGACAAGCTGCCTTTGATTCAGCGGTTGTTCGGAAAACTGGAGCAACTGGGAGCGGCCATCTATATCAAGCGCGATTTTTATGTTTTCCTGACCGATACCCTGGGCTATCAACCGGCGGTGGCGGGCATACTTGACCGCGATTTCGACCTGGATATCGCCCTGAGTGTGGGAGGGGACGGTACTTTTTTAAAAACGGCGGTACAAATCAACCGGCAGCATATCCCGATACTGGGTATCAACACCGGCCGTCTGGGTTTTCTGGCGGATGTGAGCGCCGATCAGCTCGAAGACACGCTGGAGGAATTGTTTCGTCACCAGTACCGGATCGAAGAACGCATGCTGTTGAAACTGCATACCGAAGAACGGGCCTTTCAGGGCTACAACTTTGCGCTCAACGAAGTGGCGATTCTCAAACGCGATACCTCGTCCATGATCACCATTCATACGTTTTTGAACGACGAATACCTGACGTCCTACTGGGCCGACGGTCTGCTGATCGCTACGCCGACGGGGTCTACCGCCTATTCCATGAGCGTGAACGGCCCGATTATTTTGCCGTTGTGCGATAATATGGTATTAAGTCCGGTCGCGCCTCACAGTTTAAATGTACGTCCGCTGGTGATTCCCGGATCCTGTAAAGTCACCCTGGAGGTGGAAAGCCGGACAAAATCATTTCTGGTTTCGCTGGATGGACGCTCGGAAGTCTTTTCAACGGGCATTCGGCTTGTTGTAAGCAAATCGAACTTTTTCTCCCTGGCAATCAAGCGATTAAACCATACTTTTTATCAAACTTTGCACGAAAAATTAATGTGGGGAAGCAGCCGAATAGTTAAATAAACGTAAATGCCTGCATTTTTTTGCCGGATTATTATGCTGTATAACATAAAACCCATTATCTTTGCACTGTGTTTTTCATGGTATTAGATTTAAGGTTAACAATGAAGATTATGGTTGTCGTGAGACAACCTTTTCTTTTTTATAGAGTTACCTAAAAAAACGCCCCTCTTTTCCCCTTGATTTCAGTCCGATTTTGCCGTTTCAACTTCACCGCTTACTCAGGAATATCACCGCTTTTTCCGGAAGGATGAATCTAATTATATACGTAATGTATGGATCCGTCCGCCGGGCAGCTTACAACGTTATCCAGCACATACGCCCCTTCGCCGGAGGGTTTCAACGTATAGCCCACGATGCGGCAGTTGGACAGGTTCACCTTGCGTTTGGCGTCGATGAGCACCGTCTCGATCGAAAATGTTTGCACCGTTTCCCTGCCCGGTTCCATCTCTCCCAGCGTCACGCCGGTTTGCGGGTCGGCATCGGGAAGCACGTAGGTAGCCACATTGTCGTGTACGTAGGTACCGTCCCATTCGCCATCGGGAAATTTTTGCCCGTGATGGATTTGGTCTTCAACGATAAATGCGTAGAAGCGATACGTGCCGGTACGGGTTGTCCTGATTTTCACCTTGAAGTCAATCGACGTACCGTTTATCTGCGATTCGATGGCGATGCCCGTTTCGGCCGGCGCTGTGCCCGAACGTTTCAGCGCTTCTGTCAGGTATTTGGACGTCCCCGTCAGGTAAAGTCTCACATCTTCGCGCAGGTCAACGAGCGAGGACGGGAAATAATCCGAACTCAGTCCGTTGGACGTCTCGGCGATTGCGCCGGCCAGCGTGCTGTAGCAATGTTTCCCGTACAGATGCAGGCAAATTACGTGAACCATCCGGCTGGAAGCCATTTCCTGCTGCGCACTCCTGACGGCGTCGGTCATCAGCGGGCAATTCGCACAGACGGTGCTGGAGAATTGCATAATAAGGTGTTGCCGGAGAAAAGGACGCGCCACGTAGGTGGCTTCCACCTGAACGATTGCCGTGGTGTCTTCGTCGTAAATCGCGTAAAACCGGTGCATGCCCGGTTCATCGGTGACGAATGCCGTTCCTTCGAGCGGCTCGTCTGCGTCTTCCCCTTTCCGGAAGAGACTTGCGGATGACGTCACGTCCTCCTCATCGGCCGTTACCGAGAACGTTACCTTTTCCTTTTCATCGGCCTTGAAGGTCAGCCTGTCGGCGTGGAGCACGAGTGCGACCGGAACCGCTTCGACGCTGATTTCACCGGATTTGCCGCCGTCGCAGGTGGCGTAAAATGTATATACGTTCGCCGTTCTGGTGGAGAACGAGGCCGATTCGAGGACGGTTTCCGGTTCTCCGGCAAGGATAATGGTTGCTTCGGCCGTCACATCTTCGCCGTCCGCCCGGACCGTAAAGGTGACTATGTCCCTGCTGTTTGCCCTGATTTCGGAGCGGTCGGCCGTAATCGAAAGCACTACCGCCGTGGCTTCGATGGCCAGTTCGTTCGATTTGTGTCCGTCGTACGTCGCGTAAAACGTATACACGTCCGCCGCCTGAGTGGAAAACGAAACTGATTCGAGGGGGGTTTCCGGTTCTCCGGCAAGGACAATCGTCGCCTCGGCCGTCACGTCTTCGTCGTCTGCCCGGACCGTGAAGGTGACCACGTCTCTGTCATTCGCCTTGATGGCGGCGCGGTCGGCTGCGATGGAAAGAACGACCTCCGTCGCTCTCACCGTGATTTCGCCGGACTGCTCTCCCTCATAGGAAGCATAGAAGGTATACACGTCCGGGACACGGGTCGAGAAAGTGCCGCCGCTGATTCCACCCTCCGGTACGCTTTTCCGGGTGATTACGGCTGAAGAGGTGACGTCCTCTCCATTAGCCGTCACCGTAAAAACGGTTTTATCCGTGCCATTGGCCTTGATAACGGTTTTGTCGACCGATATTTTAATCTCCAGCGGTTCCGAGGTGTTGAAAAGGGAGCACCCCAGCACCATCCGCAGAATAATTCCTATCCCCAAAAGATACAGACTGCTTTTTTGTAATTGTTCTGTTTTCATACTTATTTATATAGTCGCCCCTTCGCTTGTATTCAAGAGAAAGGAAGTAGATTATGAACGGCAAAGATAGCGGAAAAAGGCGAAATATTCAATTGAGGTACCGGAAAAATATTTTTTCATCCGCAAGACTTCACCTGGGCATAAATTTTGTTTAATGTAAAAATGTTTATCATTGCGTCCATAAAATAGATCAAAAATGGATTCAACAACAGTAAAAAAGACGCGCAAATACATAACGATTCAAGTCACCATACCGGTTGAAGGAAAAGATATGTCAACAAAAGAAGAAGCGATTCAAATAGCAGTAAATGAAGCGGTCAAGTTAGCCACGGAATATGTATTGACACAGTACGATACGGATGGAAGCCCTGTCAAAGTCGGAGAAGAAAAATAGACAGGTAAGGGTCAAGTATCCAAGATTTATCAGTGTCCAGTTGGAGAATTTGAGTTGTGTCGGCATGTATATCAAAGCAGTGAAGGCGGCGGCCATACGGTGTACAGGAGGGGAGATGGCCGTTTTTGGTTTGATGCCCCGGTCAATCCCGGCTTCGACGCGGACATCGTCTTCAGGGATGCGTATCTCTCAATGCGCGATTCCACGACCGGCGTCTTCGGGTCTTTTGCCGGCAACGACACGACAGGGTATCTTTATTCGGGCAGCGTCCGTTCGGAAAGTACTGCGGGCAGCAGTTTCCATCTCCGGTTCGTCCGGCAAACTGTCGGGCAGAATAGAGGTTACGGACAGCGCCGAAATCTTGGAGGCCGGCTAATTACGGGCAGGGACAGCCTTGCCGGAAAGGAACACACCACGTTCGCAGGCCGTGGCGGCGGCAACCCGGCAATCTAATGGCCTTCCTGTTTCGCGACAATTTGAAAATGATTTGGAGCGGAACATAGAATTCACCCAATTTATTGGTAGAATCATAAGAAAATTCTACTTTTGTGCGATTATACAAACAAAATTAGTCATACACAAAAAAACTGAATTATGAAAAGACGTGAATTTCTGACAAGTTCGGCGCTGGCAGGCGCGGGACTCCCTTTGGGAATGGCCTCGGTATCGCTGGCCTCATGCACTGCGGGAGAACAGGCTACATCCGCTCCTTCAAAGACGTACACTCCGGAAGAGTTGGGCATGTATTCTTTTGTAGACATCGCCCCGGACGGAAAACCCCTGAAAGCGGCGCTGGTGGGCTGCGGCGACCGCGGCACGGGTGCCGCAACACAGTTTCTGAAAGCCGGCCCGAACGTATCCATCATCGCCATGGCGGATATTTTCCCCGACCGGATGGATGCCAGCCGGAAAATACTGCTGGAGCAGTTCAACAATGAAGTGCCCGAAGCCAACCGCTTTTTCGGCTTCGATGCCTATCAGAAAGTCCTGGCCATGCCCGAAATCGACGTCGTGCTGCTCTGCACGCCCACGCACTTCCGGCCGGAACAGTTCAAGGCGGCGGTAGAGGCCGGAAAACATGTGTTTATGGAAAAGCCCTGCGCCGTAGACCCGACGGGCATACGCACCGTCATTGCCGCTTCCAAGGCGGCCTCCGCCAAGGGCTTGACAGTCATCACAGGCAACCAGCGGCGCCATTCGCGGGCCTACTGGGAGGCTTACGTGCAGGTACGGAACGGCGCCATCGGCGAGATTGTTTCCGGCGCGGCGCACTGGGATCAGGGCGCATGGTGGAACAAAAAGCAGCGTCCCGGGTGGAGCGATATGGAATACAATATCCGGAACTGGTTTAACATCAAATGGCTGAGTGGAGATCATATCCTGGATCAGGCGATTCACAACATCGACATCGTGACCTGGTTCATGGGCATACGTCCGCTTCGCGCGGTCGGTTTCGGCGGACGGGCACAGCGGCTCACGGGCGATATTTTTGACTTCTTCAGCGTGGACTATTACTACGACCAAAACCGGAGAATGCTGACTACCGCCCGTCAGATCGACGGCTGCGACGGTAATGTCTCCGAACAGGTGTACGGCACCAAAGGCATGTTTACCTCGAATGGAGACATCCGCCTGGAGGATTACAGCGGTAACATCATCTGGCAGTACGACAAAACGAAATCGAAAAACGGCAATTACGAACAGGAACATATCCATCTGGTAGAGTCGATCCGTCTGGGAAAGAAAATCAATCAGGCGGAAGACCTGGCCTATTCCACGCTGGTAGCGATCCTCGGACGCGAAGCCGCCTACTCCGGCAAAGCCATTACGTGGGACGAAATCATGTCGTCCGATTTGCGTTACGGGCCTGAGAAGTACGAACTGGGTTCTCTGCCCGACTATCACGAAGGCGTAGCGCCCAAACCGGGTCAGGCCCCGCAACCGGCAGGCTGAGACCTCTCCCCCGACCCCTCCCCACATGGGGAGGGGGGCGGAGCGTCGGTCACGTCTGCCGAAAGGAATGAAGACAATTATATACTGTGCACAGCATGATTTTGTGCATGAGATTGATCGTTCAAGGATTCAAAGATTTAGAAAAATGAAATGTCGTATTTGTTTAGAGCATTGTTGTTTCAACCGCCCAGACGATGACCGGACGTATCCGGTGATTCAAATGGGAGATATAAAGATATGAGAACCGATACAATAATCCGGGAAGAAGGCATGCAGGCGCTTCTGACAAACCTGGGCATGGTTGAAGCCGAACGTTTCATCATGCTTGTACAAAGAGAGCCGTTCGATTACACCCAATGGCATGAAAACCTGTTTGAAGACATGACATTGAAAGAAATCTGCGATGCTGCTGACAAATACTGTAAGGAAAACGTTGGGAATTGAGCGGGAAAACTGCAGATTACTCTACAGACGGTGTACGCGCACAGTAAAATAGTGTATCCATGAATTTTCAGATCGTTTCGCCATTTCAACCCACGGGTGACCAACCGGAAGCCATCCAGGCGCTGACGGAGGGTATCCTGAGCGGCGTGTCCTTCCAGACCCTGCTGGGCGTGACCGGCTCGGGGAAGACGTTTACCGTTGCCAATGTGATTGAAAAGGTGCAGAAGCCGACGCTGATCCTGAGCCACAACAAAACGCTCGCCGCCCAGCTCTACAGCGAATTCAAGGGTTTTTTCCCGCAGAACGCGGTAGAATATTTTGTTTCCTACTACGATTACTATCAGCCGGAAGCCTACCTGCCGGTGACGGACACTTACATCGAGAAAGACCTGTCCATCAACGCCGAGATTGACAAGTTGCGTTTGCGGACGACCGCTTCGCTGCTCTCCGGCCGGCGCGACGTGATTGTCGTTTCCTCCGTTTCCTGCCTCTACGGCATGGCCGACCCCCGCGCCTTTGCGGAGAAAGTGGTCTTTCTTAGAAAGGGACAGAAAATTCCCCGCGACAAGGTGCTCCGGCAGTTTGTCGACGCACTCTACGTGAACAACAAGGTCGATTTCCGCACCGGCAGTTTCCGCGTCAGCGGCGACACGGTCGATATTTTCCCCTCCATCGAAAGCTACGATGGCATCGCGTACCGCATCGAGTTCTGGGGCGATGAAATCGAACGGATTGCTTCGTTCAATCCCCTGAGCGGACAGGAATACGACGAGCAGTCGGAGTTGAACATTTATCCGACCAATCTTTTTGTCACTTCACAGGAACGCATCCATACAGCCATTCGGGAAATCAGACTTGATTTGGGACAGCAGGTCGAACGTCTCCGGAGCACGGGCAAAAAACTGGAAGCCAAACGGCTGGAAGAACGGGTGATGTTCGACATGGAAATGATTCAGGAACTGGGGCACTGTTCGGGCATTGAGAATTATTCCCGTTATTTTGACGGACGGAAGGCCAGCGAACGGCCGTTCTGCCTGCTGGACTATTTCCCGGAAGATTTTCTGCTGGTGATTGACGAAAGTCATGCTACCTTGCCGCAAATCCGGGCGATGTACGGGGGCGACCATTCCCGCAAGGAGACGCTGATTGAATACGGATTCCGCCTGCTGGCCGCGAAGGACAATCGTCCGCTGACGTTCGACGAGTTCGAATCGCTGACACCGAAGACCATCTATGTGAGCGCCACGCCGGCCGAATATGAACTGATGAAATGCGAAGGCATTGTGGTCGACCAGGTGATTCGTCCGACGGGGCTGCTGGACCCGCCCATCGAAGTGCGGCCGAGTATGAACCAGATCGACGACCTGATGGAGGAAATCAGGCAGCGGACGCTTGCGGACGAGCGCGTGCTGGTGACGACGCTGACCAAGCGCATGGCGGAGGAATTGACGGATTACCTGGAACGGATGGGACTCCGGAGTAACTACATCCACAGTGATGTGGAAACGCTGGAGCGTGTCCGCATCATGGACGACCTGCGGAAAGGGCTGTTTGATGTCCTGATCGGGGTCAATTTGCTGCGCGAAGGGCTGGACTTGCCGGAAGTGTCGCTGGTGGCGATTCTGGACGCCGACAAGGAAGGATTTCTCCGGTCGCACCGTTCGCTGACGCAGACCGCCGGACGGGCTGCCCGCAACGTGAACGGAAAGGTAATCTTCTATGCCGACAAAATAACAGAGAGCATGCAGCTCACGATTGACGAGACGAACCGCCGCCGCGAAAAACAGCTGGCGTATAACGAAAAGCATGGTATCACGCCGACGCAGATCGTCAAGAACACCGTCTCGCTGCTGGGCGAAAAGGGAACGGCTACAGCCGCAGGCGAATATGCGTACGTGGCGCCCGCGCCGACGCTGGTGGCCGATCCGGTGATACGGTACATGAACCGGGAGCAGCTGGAGAAAGCTATCGAGCAGACCAAACGGCAAATGCAGGAGGCCGCAAAGAGGCTGGACTTTCTGGAAGCGGCGCAATACCGCGACGAAATGTTCAAGATGCAGGAACTGCTGGAAAAAAAGAAATAAACCATGCGAAAAAGAAACGTTTTACTTTTTTTGCTGCTGCTGCTGTGCCGGGCGGGCGATAGCCGGGGACAGGCCCCGACATCCGTGCATTGCACGGAAGAAGACCGTGTCATATTTGACCGTTATGTCCGGGCGATGAAGACGAAACAGACGCTTCCGCCGGGGGAGTTGATTACGGAAACGGCGCTGTTTTTTCTGGAGACGCCCTACGTGGCTTCCACGCTGGAGAAAGAACCGGAACGGCTGGTCGTCAATCTGCGCGAAATGGACTGCACCACGCTGGTAGAGACCTGCCTGGCGCTGGTACATACGCTGAAATCCGGGCAACCGTCTTTTGAAACATACTGTCGCCATCTGCAACGGATACGCTATCGCGACGGCGCGATTCGCGATTACACTGACCGGCTGCACTATTTTTCCGACTGGATTTATGAAAACGAACGGAAAGGACTGGTTCGCGACATGACCCGGCAAATCGACGGCAAGCCCTGTCGCATAAGCGTTTCCTGGATGTCGGCGCATCCGGAGAGTTACCGCCAGTTGAAATCCCATCCCCGGTGGGTAGAGGTCATTCGCAGGAAGGAAGAGGAAATCTCCGCCCGCAAGGGATATGCCATGATTCCCGAAGCCTCCCTCGCCGCCTGCGACGGCGGGATGAAAAACGGGGACCTCGTATGTTTTGTGACACGCATCGAAGGACTGGATATTTCGCACCTCGGCATCATCTGCCGGAAAGGGGAAGTGTTGAACTTTATACATGCCTCGTCACAAGCCAGAAAAGTGATTGTTGAACCGCGTTCCCTGGCGCGGTACGTGGCAGATATCCGGACAAACGCCGGCGTAATGATTGTAAGGCCGGAATAGCGGACAAAAAAAGCCAAACACTTTTTTGCACATTTGTTGAGAATATTCTACTTTTGCACTCAGGAATTATGTTTTATAACAGATTGTGGAAGAAGAGAAGAAAGAAGTCGATGTTTCGACCGGTATAGAAGAAAAGAAAGAAGTGGATCTTTCAGCCAGTTTATGGGAGGTTTGGAGAGTCCTGACAGAGCAGGAACGGGAAATCCTTCGGACCACGTCTGTCGTTCAGCAATTCAGGCGGAACGAGATGATTTATTTTGAAGGCGACGAACCGAAGGACATGATGTGTCTGCTCAAGGGGAAAGTACGCATCTTCAAGAAGGGCGTGGGCGGGCGGAGCCAGATCATCCGCATGATCAAGCCCATCCAGTATTTTGCCTACCGCGCGTATTTTGCCAAGGAAAAATACCTGACCGCCGCCTCTGCCTTCGAGGCCTCCACCGTATGCATTATTCCGATGAAGGTAGTCGAATCGCTGATTCGCGCCAATTTCAATCTGGCCATGTTTTTCATCCGCCAGCTTTCGACCGACCTGGGCATTGCCGACGAACGCACCGTCAACCTGACACAGAAACATATCCGCGGCCGGCTGGCCGAAGCGCTCCTCTTTCTCCAGGAATGTTACGGCAGGGAAGAAGACGGCGCCACCCTCAGCATTTACCTCTCCCGCGAAGACCTGGCCAATCTGTCCAACATGACCACGTCCAACGCCATCCGTACGCTCTCCACGTTTGTTGCCGAACGCATCATCGCACTGGACGGACGGAAGGTGAAAATCATCGACGAAGAACGCCTTCGCAGAATCAGTATGCAGGGATAATCAAATTTTTCCATCAGAAAACATGTCTTTTTGCCGGTATAATCATTCAAAAATTCAAAAGTGAATTACTAACCTGCGTTCGGAATAAGCGATATGTTGCAAGAAAAGAGACTGTGAAATATACCCTTTATCTCCGGATATTTTTCCATAGCGATTGAAAGACCTCCCGGTTTCGGCCGTCCACGTTTCCGGAAGTCAGGCAAAAGCGGAGCAGTTTGCCCCTGTCGTTACAGATCAGGTGCAGTTTGAAACCGTAAAACCGGCCTGTGGTGTTTTTGCCGACTTTTGCCGCCGGCTGGCCGGAAGTCAAATATGGTGAACTTGTACCACCAAATTATACGTCATGCACGGCGAAACAAAAAGAGGCCTTCCCGTTTTTGACGGGAAGGCCATCTAATCGGTCATTACGACCATCAAAGGTTCCTATGTTATGTATACGCTCAACCGTTTTGCAAAAATGATGCCAAATCATTTTTTCGACCAATTTCGCCCTTAATTTAACAATATACATGACAAATAGTCACATAAATGGCATCAATACCCATATAGACGGCCATTATTTGTGACAAAATGTCACATTCGGGATTTTGTTTGATTTTTCATATCTTTGTAACCGAAAATTTGAAATAACAATTTGTATGAACCGAACAATGATATTGACTGTTGGCCGCCAATTCGGTAGTGGCGGACGCATCATCGGGAAGAAACTGGCTGATACATTTGGCATTGCGTATTATGACAAGGAACTTTTTCAACTGGCGTCCAGAGAAAGCGGACTTTGCCACGACGTATTCGAGAAGGCCGATGAAAAAGCGGCCGACCGTTTGGCATACGTCTTTTCGCGCGGATTTTCCCTTATGGGGATGTATACGCCTCAGTTGGATATTCTTTCCAGCGAGGGGCTGTTCAAAATTCAAAGCGATGCGATTCGCAAACTGGCTGAGACGGAATCGTGCGTCATCGTGGGCCGCTGTGCCGATTACATCCTGCGCGACCATCCGAACTGCATCAGTTTTTTCATTCACAGCGCTTTGGAAAGCCGTATTCAACGGGTTGTCGAACGTCAGCGGGTGAGTGTGGAACAGGCGAAAGAATTAATTTTCAAAACCGATAAATCCCGTGCCGCATATTACGATTATTTTACAAACAGGACATGGGGCAAAGCCTCGTCATATCATCTGTCTATCAATGCCTCGGTACTGGGTATCGACGATACGGTGGCTTTTATGAAAGTTTTTGCGGAGAAAAGGATGCAAGCCGGAAACCGTTGAACCGTTGAATCTTTGAATGTTTGATTTTTTTCAATCCCTGTTTTTTTCTGCTCGGGGCTTTTTTTCCCGTTTGGGGAACCAGCCTTTTTCCACCCGTTTCCGCTGGCTAAACAGTTCGCCAATGCCCCATAACGCGGAAAAAGCAAAAACGCCGCACAGCGACGAAAGGATCACATTCCGTACGGTCAACGCCAGCATAACGCCCCCTATACTGAAAAGTAAAAATACCCACCAGCACTTTACGCCAAAATAATATTCACCTTTAATCACCAGGGGATGAAAAATGCCGATGATGAAAAAAGTACATAATCCAATGACCAAACCGGTCAAATGATAAGATTCAATATATTCCATTCCGTTTTTTTACCTCAAAGACGTAAAACCCTGTCGCGCTCTATATTATAAAGTCAATGGGGGCCTCGTCTTCATTTGTTTCCTCGTCTTTAGCTGCCGGCTTTTCAGGGATGTTGTCTTCGTTTCGCTTTTCCGGCTCCGGATCTTCCTGAATATCCTTGTTTTCAGTTATTTCGTGTGCCGGTTCAACATCCGCCTCGTCCAACAGCGGCTCAAAGATAGGAAAATCATCATTAAAATCCTCGTCTTTCAACGGAATATCCAATATTTTTTCGCTCGGTTCTGACTGTATCATGTCTCCCTCCTCTCTTTTAACAAGTTCATTATCTTCATTATATTCACTGTCTTCATTGTCTTCATCATATTCATCGTCATTGTCATATTCGTCGTCATCCTCTTCATATTCCGGTTTGCTTGCTTCGACCGGCGGAATATCCGGCAACTCCCGGAATGCAGGTGCTTCAGGCGGCACGATTGTCTCTTCGACCAATCTGTGCTCCTCCGTCGCAATCGGATTTTCGCCGGTATTCACAGGCGCTTCGCCTGTAGTTGTCTTGTATTTTCCCACGAGAAGCCCCAAAAACATCATCATGAAAAAACCTTTGTTGCTGGAGAAAAATGCGTCAGACAGGTTTTCGATAAAAACAAAGCCGGTTATTGTCAACGCGATGACAAACCGCCGGATGTCTCCCTCGCGCTTGAAACGAACCAGTGCTCTGCCTGCACTGCGAATCCAGAAGGACAGGTAAAGCAGTATCCCGGTCACGCCAAACTGAACCAGTGACGGGTAATAGGCTCCGGTCATGGAAAGCCAGTTTCGGGGCGAGAAACCCTCCATGCCATTAAGCCCGTATGCAGTATAAATCTGGGAATAATACTTGCCCGACATTTCGGTTGCAAAGCTGGCGAAACCGCTGCCGAAAGGAAAGAAATCTTTCAGGACATCCATCGCCGAACGGTATAAAACGGAACGCGCCGTAAAATTGGAATCGCCGTTTCCCGCCTCGGGTGGAAAAAGATAGCCGGCAATCTGTGATTTCGAAACATATACCATCCAGGCAAACACGATCAGCACGGCAAAGCCTGTCCGCCAGCCGGACTTGAGCACGCGGGCGTCCTGAAAATACATGAGAATTCCGATTGTCAGAAAGTAAAATCCATAAAATCCGGCGTGAATGGCGATCATGCCGGTGGTCAGCATGAAAATGAAAGTAAACAGTTCCTTCACCGTGAAATTGCTGCAATACAGGTAAACGAGCGACAGGCAAACGATTCCCGACACATAATTGGCTTCCTGCTCCATGACGGTTTTGAAAAAAGACGGATTCACAAGTCCGTAAATGCCGATAGGGATAAAAAACGGCCAGATGTAAAGACAAATCCGTTGCAGCAGCTTTTTTTGCGAAACGGAAAAGGAAGGGGCTATCTGCAAGACCATGAAGAAGGTCAGGAAAGGTCTGATTTGTATCAGGAAATCCAAGGCGACAGCGCCCCGGGAATTATATGCCAGATAGAAAGAATAGCAGAGATAGAACAGGAAAATACACAGGATAACCGAGATTTCCGCACTGATCCGTTTCCTTTCGGTGCAGGCAGAAAGAATGTACAAGACCAGCAGCATGACGCTTGCAGCCTCGTCCATACTTTTAAAACCCGTTACATCATACAGGATTACCCCAAAAATCAGCGTAAACGTGAAGAGGTAAAAAAAGTAGGCATGTCTGATTTTTTGAATCAACATCTTCATTTGTTCCTTTTTCTCATCGGACAAAATTACGATGTTTTTTTTATTTCAGTAATGAAAGATTCGACTATTTATGATTTTTCATGTTTTTTTAATGGTTTTGAATACCTGAAAGACCCCGGCAAGGGGCGCCAACAATGCGCAAGGATACAGCATGTATTTGAATGATTCTGCCTCCGCGGGCGATTTTTTTTAGGACAGTCGGTGCGACCGTTTGAAATGCACCCGTTGCAGAGTAAAAATTTTCCCGTACCTTTGGCCTCAAAAATTCTCAAAACAGATGACCAGAGAGGAAATATATTCGTTTTTCCGGGACACGGCGCGAGACCGGGAAAAATGGAACCGGCGGAATTCATTTTACCATCGGTTGCTGGAGCGATACTGTTCGTTCATCATCCCTGCGGGGAAAAAAGTGATTGAAATCGGTTGCGGGAGTGGCAATTTGCTGAATGCCGTGCAGCCGGTTTACGGAGCGGGCATCGATTTTGTACCGGAAGTCATCGAGATGGCGCGGGAGAAATATCCGCACCTGCATTTCGCCGTGGACGACGCGGAAGAGTTGCAGACCGGCGGCGAAACCTTCGACTATATCATTCTCAGCGACCTGATGGGATGCCTGTGGGATGCGCAGAAGGCCATTCACAACATTCGCAGGCTGTGTCATCCCCAGACGCGCGTGGTGATTACGCAATACAATTTCCTGTGGGAACCCGTCATCAAGTTGCTGGAACGTATCGGCCTGAAGCAGAAGCAACCCAATGCCAACTGGTTTTCCGCAAAGGACACGGAAGGACTGCTGCAACTCGAAGGCTTCCAGACCATACGGATGGAGCAGAAAATCCTGCTGCCCGTCTACATCCCCCTGCTACACAGCCTGTGCAACGGCCTGCTGGCCAACCTGCCGGGATTCAACCGGCTGGGGCTTGTCAACCTGCGTGTGGCGCGTCCGATACTGCACGGGGAACGTCCCTTTTCGGTATCCATCGTCATCCCCGCACGCAACGAACGGGGGAATATCGAAGATGCCATCCGGCGGACGCCCGTTTTCGGTACGCACCAGGAATTTATCTTTATCGAAGGCCACTCCTCCGACCGGACGTATGAAGAAATTTGCCGCGTACAGGCGGCCTGGCCGGAGAAAGACATCAAGGTCATGCGGCAAACCGGGAAAGGAAAGGGCAATGCCGTGCGCGAGGCGTTTGACGCCGCAACGGGCGAGGCGCTGATGATCCTGGACGCCGACCTGACCATGCCGCCCGAGGAACTGCCGAAATTCTACCAGGCGCTGTATCACAACCGGGGCGAATTCATCAACGGATGCCGGCTGGTCTATCCGATGGAGAAAAATGCCATGCGGTTTTTGAATCTGCTGGGAAACAAGTTTTTCGGATGGTTTTTCTCCTACCTGCTGGGACAGCGGCTGAAAGATACCCTGTGTGGCACGAAAGTGCTGTTCCGGAAAGATTATGAAACGATTAAGGCCAGTCGCGCCTATTTCGGCAATTTCGACCCCTTTGGCGACTTTGACCTCCTCTTCGGCGCCGCCAGGCAAAACCTCAAAATCGTGGAAGTAATCATACGCTACCGGGATCGCGCCTACGGTTCCACGCAAATCAGCCGTTTCCGTCACGGGCTGCTACTGCTGAAGATGAGCCTCTTCGCCGCACGGAAAATCAAATTTACCGAATTTCTGAACACAGGGAAAAGGTTTGGATGGTAGACGGGCAACTGAAAATTTTGTACATTTGCCGGAAAATAAAGCAACGATGAACAGTAACTATAGTACGAAGAAACGGAATAAAAGAGGAGGAAAAACGTCCGGACCGCCTCCCGCGCGAAGCATGTATGACATTCTCAACGGCTTTTTTGAACGGCACCGGCGGACGCTTTTCAGGCTTTCGATGGTATTGAGCGTGCTGATGTGCATTCTCATGTTCGATGTCAAGGTCAGTCAGAGCGGCGACGACAGCGATTACCTTGTCAATGCGGACAGTTTCTGGCGTCATTTCACGTTTCCCTCCTACCACGGGCCGCTGTACGCGATACTGCTGTCGCCCTTCGTAGGTATTTTGGGAATGAAACTGATGCTGTTCAAGTCGTTTTCGGCTATTTTCATTCTATTTTCCCTCTGGCTGTTCTACAAAAGTTTCCGGGGGAAAGTGCCGGCCCTTATCCTGATGCCGACGCTGCTGCTGACCGCCATCTGTTCCTACCTGTTTTTCTACGCCGCCTACACGTACAGTGAGCCGTTTTTTATGGTGATGCAGGGATTGTTTTTCTATTTTTTCGCCAAATACTTTCTGGGAGAAGAGGAGGTCTCTTATTCGCCGAAAAAGGACTGGCGAAAATACCTTATCCTGGCCGGCTTGGCACTGGGAATGACCCTGACCCGCAGTATCGGCTACGGCGTACTGGGGGCCGTAATCCTCTTTTTCGCCATCCGGCTGCGCTGGAAAGACCTGCTCTATATGCTGGCCGCGTTCGTGCTGGTGTTCGCGTCGTTCAAAGCGCTCAAATCCCTTCTCTGGCCGGGAAGCGGAGAAGCGTATGCCTTCACTGCACTGCTGGCCAGGGACGCATACAATCCGGGGCTGGGAACGGAAGATTTCTCCGGAATGGTGCGCCGGTTTGTCGAAAATTCCCATATCTACCTGTCTTCCTGCCTGTCCCAGTTTCTGGGTATCGTCGGAGAACATCCGAGCAATGTCATCGCGGTAAAGCCGGTACGCACCATCCTGCTGTATCTCCTCTACGCAGTCAGTCTGGCCGCCGTGTTCAGGCGGAACAAAACGCTGCTGTTTACGGGTCTGTATGTCGGCGTCATGATTTTCGCCACCTTCCTGCTGATTCAGTCCAGCTGGGCGCAGGACCGCCTGGTGGTGATCTACTACCCGTTTATCCTGTTCTTCCTGCTGGGCGGCATCTGTTACCTGTTTCAAACCGGCAAACTGCGGAAAGGCTTCCTGATTTATCCGGCAGCCGTGCTTGTCGTCTGTTTCGGGACACTGTCCATCACGAAAGACAAAATTGAACGGAATCTCCCCGTACTGCAGCAAAATTTGATGGGAGACCCGCTATACGGATGGACGCCGGACTGGCAAAATTACATCCGGGGCATTCAGTGGGCAGACCAGAATCTGGAGAAGGATGCGGTGATACTCAGCCGCAAACCCAGTATTTCCAAAGTGTATGCCGGAGGGCGTGACTTTGCATCTTCGTTCCAGGCGCTGACCGCCCCGAACGACGTGCTGGAGGGGCTTTCATACGAAGGTCGAACCCTTGTGTTTGCCGGTATCACCCAAGTGGCCCCTCAAAGAGAACCCCTGCGATACATTGCAAGCACCAATACCGGCAATTTTACGATTGACGGCACACAAACGAAAGGCGTTTATATTTACGCGATCCCGAATGAAGAACTGGATAGCACCCTTCAGGTGCTTGAAAACGGGCAGGTAAAGTACACGCTGGATTACAGCGCCTTTCTGGAACAGTGTAAAGCGATCGACAACATGCGCACCTACGACCCGGACATGATGTGCCGGTATCTGGAAGACAACAGGATTGATTATATCCTGCTTCCCCAGCTCCGAATGAATCCGTTTAAAAAGGAGAATGGCAAGTTTATCAATAACATACACCGTTTTGTCTGGTTTATTTCCTACAAATATCCGGAGCGGTTCAAGCTGGTTCACATAATTGGCAACCCTGACGGCGAGCCTTGCGAAATCGTAAGATTCATCCGGTAGCGCCGCGGTACGGCAGGTATCATTTTCATTCATAAAAAAATAAAAACATGTTCAGAATCGGCTGTCATTTATCGGCCTCCAAAGGTTTTTTAGCCATGGGCAGGGATGCCGTTCGCATCGGAGCGAATACGTTCCAGTTCTTCACCCGCAATCCACGCGGCGGAAGCGCCAAAGCCATTGATGAAAAAGATGTGGCCGCTTTCCTGGAGCTGGCCGAAGCGCATGACATCCGCTGCCTGGTCGCCCATGCGCCCTATACGCTGAACGCCTGTGCGGCCGATGCCGGCCTCCGGAAATTCGCAGCCGATACCATGGCCGACGACTTGCGACGCATGGAATATCTCCCCGGCAACTTTTACAACTTTCATCCCGGAAGCCATGTACAGCAGGGCGTGGAAACAGGAATACGCCTGATTGCGGAGATGCTCAACCACATTCTCCGGCCGGAACAGAAAACCGTCGTCCTGCTGGAAACCATGGCCGGAAAAGGAAGTGAAATCGGCCGCAGCTTCGAAGAACTGCGGACCATTATCGACCGGGTAGAACTGAACGGTTTACTGGGCGTTTGCCTTGATACGTGCCATGTCTCCGACGCGGGATACGATATTATTGACCGTCTGGACGAGGTGCTGGCGGAATTTGACCGCATTGTCGGATTGGAACGGTTGCGGGCGATTCACCTCAACGACAGCCTGAACCTGCCGAACAGCCACAAAGACCGCCATGCCAAAATCGGCGAAGGAAAACTGGGGCTTGACACGCTTGTCCGCGTGATCAATCATCCCCTTTTAAGGGATTTGCCCTTTAACCTGGAAACGCCGAATGAACTCGACGGCTATGCGGCCGAAATCAATCTGCTGAAAGGCCTGTACCGTTAAGAAGTTTTCGGATCGTTCCGAGTCAATTTCGGCTGTCCGGGACAGATAAATCCGACATTTTGGAATACACCCCTGCGGGACATGTGGAATGCCCCCGAAAAAAGGGGTATAGGAATACGAAATAAATAACGTATAGCAGGGAAAAGTCCCGTCGGAGATGACATATCGGCAGAAAACAGGTCGACAACAAACCGGAATCCCGTCAGGGATGACATGTGAAAAATGAGCGATTTACATGTCATCCCTGACGGGATTTGTTGCAGGCGGGAACATGATTGTCTGCCAACATGTCATCCCTGACGGGATCTTGATTGCTGTCGCTGTGTTGGCATCCTTTTTGTGAGGTGTACAAGTGAACCGGGAAATGATTTCCGGGGAATAGTAAAACAAATATTAAATTAATAGGAGGACAAAGCAATGATGCCAACAAAAAGAACGAACTGGTTACCGGGTATTTTCAATGACTTTTTCGGTAATGAATGGGTAGAGAGGCCAAGTGTAACTTCTCCCTCAGTCAATATTATTGAGAATGACAGGGCGTACAAAGTTGAAATCGCTGCACCCGGACTGACGAAAAAAGATTTTCGCATTGATGTGCACGACGACGACCGCCTGATTGTCTCGGTGGAGAAAAAGTCGGAGACCAAAGAGGAGGACAGAGAGAATAAGTACCTTCGTCGGGAATTTACGTTCAGCAGTTTCCGCCAGAGCATGATCCTGCCCGATAACGTGGACAAGAATCAAATCAGGGCAAAAGCGGAAAACGGCGTACTGTGTATCGAAATCCCTAAAGTGCTGAAAGAAGAAAAAGCTCAGACCGTAAGGCAGATAGAGATACAATAATTTCCCCATACCTGGTTGTATGCGACAAGCCCGCAACGTGCATAAAGCGCTGTTGCGGGTTTGCTGTTTTCTCCGCATCTTCAATGCACCCTTTCGGCCGTCGAATTTTTCCGTATGTCTCCAAAAAGACGTATCTTTGCACGGAATAAAAAAAAGGGATTCGTGAATAAATTTATCTGTGTGATGATCCTCTTTTTCTGCTCGCCGGTCGCACTCCTTTTGTCGGGATGCAACAGGGGAGAAGAAACGGTTTTGGATGAGTATGAGACCAACAGAAACCTCTGTCTGGAAAGTTTTGCCACGTCTGCGGGCGGCGTTTTGAGTCTGAGGGTGAACCAGCCGGACAATATCTTTACGCTGGTACATATCTCGGATGCCCATCTGTCGCCGTGGTCAAGCAACAACCACTTCACCCGTCCGGCCAATTTAACGGAGGCTGTCCGGTTTGCCAACGATCCGGAACTGAAGGTGCACGCGCTGGTAGCCACCGGCGACCATATCAGCAACAGCCCCGCTACCACGCGCACGAAGGCGTTTTCATACATGGAAGCCTTTGCGAAAGCCTTATACACGCAGAATACGGTTCCCACCTTCGCCTCCACCGGCAATCACGACGCCAACCTGCTCAACCGCGAACATCCGGAGTATGCCCTTGGCCGGGCCGATATTTTTTCGCTCGTGACCTACCGGACGAATTATCCCGTCCACTCGCCGGTCGGACAGAACTATTATTACGCCGACCTGGCCGACCCGATGGGAGGAACCGTCCGGATCATTGCGCTGGACGTGATCGACCAGGAGGGTACGGCGTATGACGTCCAGCACTATGCCACGTTTTCGCAGCGGCAAATCGACTGGTTTTGCCATACGGCTTTGAAAGAAGACATGACGGACAAGCATCGCGTGATTGTGCTGGTGCACTTTCCCCTGTCGACAACCAGCCCGGACCTGCGGGTCTTTTCCACCGATGAATACCTGTATTCCTGGAACATGATTCCGGAAATTGTGGAAGCCTTCCGCAGCAGGAATGACTGGAAACAGACCTACCGGAACCGGCGGAATGCCTCAGACACGCTCGCGGTAGACGTGTCCTTTCGAAATGCCCGGGGCGATTTTGTCTGTTATCTGGGCGGACATATCCACACCTACATGCATTATGAAGTGGACGGATTCAGGAACCTCAATCCGGCATTGCCCCGGCAAATCATGATTATTGCCAACAACATGTCGCCTTCGGAGAAAAACGAAAAGTCGCCCATCAAACGGGCGGCAGGCCTGCGCAACAATACGTTCAATGTATATGCAATCGATACCCGGGAAAGAACGGTTTATATCCATTTCTTCGGAGCCACGGCCTGGTACTATCTGGACCTGCTGCATCAAAACCAGGTCATTGCCCTGAACTATTAGGCAGATGTCGGGAAAGAATGATTACTTTTGTGCCTAAAAAAATAAAGATTGGATGAATTTATCACAGACAAAACCTCATTACGAGATACTTGACGGACTGCGCGGAATAGCGGCCATCATGGTACTCGGCATTCACACGCTCGAAGCGTATTTCGTTACAGACACCGTAAACGGTAAATACGACCAGTTGCTTAATCACGCCTATCTTGCGGTCGATTTCTTTTTTGTCCTTTCGGGATTCGTCATCGGTTACGCCTACGACGACCGCTGGGGAAAAATGAGTATCGGCGCTTTCCTGAAACGGCGCATATTCAGACTTCATCCCATGGTTGTTTTCGGGACGGCGCTGGGCGTGGTGATGTTCTATCTCGGGGCGGGCGAAGTATATCCGCTGATAAAGGATACGCCCTTGTGGCGAGTGTTGCTGTACGCCGTTCTGGGGCTTTTGATGATTCCCACGCCGCCCTCGGTCGACATCCGGGGCTGGAAGGAAATGTACACCCTCGACGCGCCAATCTGGACACTGGCATTCGAATATTTCGCAAACCTGCTCTATGCGCTTGTCATCAGACGGTTTTCGAAGACGGTGCTTTCCGTTTTAGTCTGCGTCGCCGCCTGCGCAACGCTGCATCTCGCTTTGACACAGGGCGACGTCAACGGAGGCTGGACAATGGACGCTCATCATCTTCACGTCGGGTTTACACGGCTGATATTTCCTTTTTTTGCCGGACTGTTGCTCTATCGTCTTGGCAAAGTCATTCGTGTAGAGCGGTCGTTTCTGTGGTGCAGCCTGCTACTTGTTGCCGTGCTGGCCGCACCGCGGATCGGAGGTCCCGGATCGGACTGGATGAACGGCGTTTATGAAGCCGCCGTCATTCTTGTTGTTTTTCCCTTGATTGTGGTGATGGGAGCAGGCGGCAAAGTGAACGGAAAACCGGCGTCGCGGTTATGCAAGTTGCTGGGCGATATGTCGTATCCCATTTATCTGGTGAATTATCCGCTGTGTTATGCGCACACCGCCTGGGTAGCGAAAACGGGAGGTACCCTCGCCGAAGGAGCCTGGGTGGCGGCGGGCGTTTTTGTGACTGTACTGCTGATTGCGTATCTCGCAATGCAACTTTACGATATTCCGGTAAGGAAATGGTTGAGAAAAAAGATGTGATATGAGGGATGAAGTATGAGTGGAATGCTATTTGTAACAGGTGTCGGATGTCGACGTTACGAATGGCATTCCATAATCAATCGACCGAATTCGATGGAAGTCGAGGCGGCTTGCGCCCGAAGGTTCTATAATCCCTACTGCTCAAACAGTTTCATTCTCAATTCTCCATTCTCAATTCTCAATTCAAATTTCGTACATATAAAAAATCCCGAAACCGCTTTCCGGTTCCGGGATTTTTCAATGAAGATGAAGTATTCGGATTTATTTCACAATCACTTTGTAATTACTGCCACCCTTCGAGATGATATAGAATCCTGCCGGAAGCGGAATAGCCGTTGTTCCGGACG
>JAISWC010000130.1 GCA_031271245.1 Tannerella sp.
TTATCTGGGGGTAGTGGAAGCGCTCACCTCTCCCATACCCCCGCTCGGCGTAGGCTCTGCCTACGTCGGCTTAAAAGCATGTCTCCAGACATGCCGCAAGCGAGGACGCTTGCTTTTAATACGACGAAGGCTGGAGCCTTCGCCGAGCGAGGTACGAAACAGTCCGGAAATGTGCTGCCGGTGCATTTGGATACCTGTATTCCTCGCGATGAGCTTTCTGCGAATTATTTCCTGACAATGCCTAAGAGAACTTGGGATGAATAAGGGTTTTGAAAGTCAGTGCGACCATTTGAATTGTATCCATGAGGGAAGGAGTCTTTGAATCATTGAACTTTATTTTTTACCTTTGCCTGCAAAAATAACAGATACCAATGATTACTTTATTTGTTTCCATTGCACTGCTAATTGGTGGCTACGTGATATACGGCACACTGGTAGAGCGGATTTTCGGGGTAGAAAAAGACAGGCAAACTCCGGCTTATGTCCTTACCGACGGAGTGGATTATGTCCCGATGAAATGGTGGAGGGTGTTTTTGATACAATTCCTGAATATTGCCGGGTTAGGCCCTATCTTCGGAGCGGTAATGGGCGCGATGTACGGCCCGTCGGCGTTTCTGTGGATCGTGTTCGGCAGTATTTTCGGCGGAGCGGTGCACGACTATCTGTCGGGGATGATGTCGCTACGCAACAACGGCATGAGCCTGCCCGAATTGGGTGGGAAATACATGGGCGGAGCGTTCAAACAGTTCATGCGGGGCTTTACCGTGATACTGATGATTCTGGTCGGCGCGGTGTTCATTGCCGGCCCGGCCCGATTGCTGGCCGACCTGACGCCTCACTGGATGGATTATACCTGGTGGATTATCGCAATCTTTCTCTATTACGTGCTGGCAACGCTGTTGCCGATCGACAAAATTATCGGGAAAATATATCCTGTTTTCGGTGCAGCCCTGCTGTTCATGGCGATAGGTATCTGTTCGGCCCTGATATGGAATCACGCGTCCATTCCGGAAGCGACGCCGGGCAATCTGTACAACATGCACCCGGATGCCGGGAAATATCCTCTTTTCCCCATGTTGTTTATTTCGATTGCGTGCGGCGCCATTTCCGGCTTTCACGCCACGCAGTCGCCGCTGATGGCACGGTGTCTGGAGAATGAAAGACAAGGACGGAGGGTGTTCTACGGCGCCATGATTACGGAAGCGGTCGTAGCCCTGATATGGGCGGCGGCGGCGATGAGCTTTTTCGATTCGGTGGGCGGGCTGCACACCTTCCTGGAGGCAAACGAAAACAATGCGGCTGTGGTTGTGCAGAAGATAGCCGATACCTGGCTGGGTAAAATCGGCGGTCTGCTGGCCATTTTCGGGGTCATCGCCGCACCGATTACGTCGGGCGACACAGCGTTTCGTTCCGCGCGGCTGATCGTGGCCGATATCCTGCGCTACGGACAAAAGAAACTGCTGAACCGCATCTGGATATCGCTGCCCCTTTTCCTTGCCGGATTTATCCTGCTGCAAGTTAATTTCGACATTATCTGGCGGTATTTTGCCTGGGCGAATCAAACGCTTGCTACGGCTACGCTCTGGATGATCACCGTCTACCTGGCCAACCGGAAAACAACGTACTGGTTCACGTTCCTTCCGGCGCTGTTTATGACGATGGTAGTGAGTACGTACATTCTGGTGGCGCCTGAAGGATTCCGGCTGGATTACAGGTTGAGCCTCTGCCTCGCTGCCGCAGTCACATGCGTGCTGGGAGGATGGTTCCTGAAAACATTCCGGCACGATGCACAGTGATGTATATGATCGAAAAATAACGTCGATTTTTTAAATGATTCAGAGAAGACATCATAATAACTTTATAAAACTCAACAACAATGAACAGATTTTTTAATTTTTTGATACCGGCAGCATTATGTTGCCACTTTGCGGCGTGCAGTAAATCTGCGCCGAAAGGTTGCAGTTCCGAATCGGCGACTCCGCTATCGGCGCTTTCGTGGAAAGATGAGTTGAAAACGGAAATTCCTTTATTGGGACACAGGAACTGGATTGTAGTGACAGACATGGCTTATCCTCTGCAAACTCAAGCGGGCATAAAAACCGTCTATACGAATGAGGCGTACATGGATATCCTCCGTTTTGTTTACGGCGAAATCGAAAAAGCGCCTCATATCAAGGCCGCGATTTATCAGGATGACGAACTGCTGTATCTCAACGAAAAAGACGCCGCAGGAATCGACGCTTTGCGCGGACAGATGAAAACGCTTTTCGGCGACCGTCGAACTTTCGTCCCGCATGAAGAACTGATTGACCGTTTGGACGAAGTCAGCCGCAAATTCAACGTAGTGATACTGAAAAGCAATCTGACCGTCCCCTATACTTCCACGTTCTTCGAACTGGATTGCAACTACTGGGACAGCGCAAGAGAAAAAAACCTGAGAAGCGTGACAGAAAAGGGAAAATGAAATTTTAATTTTAAAGCAATGAAACCAATATCAAGAAGAAATTTTATCCGGAAAAGCGGCATGAGCGTTGCATCCGGTTTAATCGTCAGCCGAATACCGGCAATAGCGGGAACTGCCGCATATTCATCGCCCGGTCAGCAGGCGACCGACGGCGTCCCTCTTGACAAAAAGTTAGACCCGGTATGGATAAAATCGCTGTACGAGCGGGGCGTTCCCACCGTTTACGCCAAGTCGAAAAATGAATTGCGTTATATAGGAATGCCTGTTGGCGGAATCAATGCTGGCGGCGTGTATCTTGGCGGCGACGGGCGTTTGTGGCTGTGGGATATTT
>JAISWC010000185.1 GCA_031271245.1 Tannerella sp.
CAGCCGATGGTGGAGGCAGCAATAACAGCAAAGGAAAATCCAAACCGGCAAAAAAAACCGGGCGACCCAAATATCACATCCAGGCCGCCCGAACAAATATTTTACACATTAAATTCACCGCAAAGATACCATATCATTTTTAGATGGAGTGTTTAATCGGATTTATTTATCTGTTTCCCCCTATCGTGCAAAAATGAAGAAAGCCGCTGATACTGCGGCTTTTCCGGGCGGAAAGAGGGGGATTCGAACCCCCGGTACGGTTACCCGTACGACAGTTTAGCAAACTGTTGGTTTAAGCCACTCACCCATCTTTCCAGTGTCTCCGGCCGGTTTCTTTTTCTCCGTGCGCGAAAAACGTCGCAAAGATACAAGGATTTTCAATACCTGCAAACTTTTTTATGGAAAGGATTGGCGGAATTGGAGCAAGATTTGCATAAATATTTAGGAATATTTGTCTGACTGCTTAGATTCATATAACTTTGTGCCGCGAATAAAAATGGTATTATGTATATGAACAGGTTAATGTATATGATGATCGGCGGCTGGCTTCTGTGGTCGGCAACGCTGTCTGCTCAGCCTGCTTACCGGAAGGCCTCGGATGAGCAGGTAAAGGAAATCATAAATCTCATCCAACAGGCTTCCGGAGAGATGAAAACGATGACGTGCGACTTTACGCAAGTGAAGGAACTCTCCTTTATGGATGAAAAAGTGACTTCGGAAGGGAAAATGTATTACAGGCAAACGAATAAAATCCGCTGGGAATACATGAAGCCTTACACGTATGTCTTTGCCACGGACGGTCAAAACGTCATCACCCGTTCCGGTAGCGGCACAAGCAAAATGCCCGTCAAGTCCAGTAAACTGTTCGGTGAAATCAGCAACGTGATGATTGGCGGAGTCAGTGGAAACGGATTGATTGATTCGCCCGATTTCTCCACGGAGTTTGGTATCGGGAAGGAAGATTGCATGATCACGCTCACGCCTTTGAAAAAGGAAGTAAAAGACCTTTTCTCTTCCATCCGGCTGTACATCCGTCAAACAGACCATCGCATCCATACGGTGGATTTGGTGGAAAAAAGCGGGGACAAGACGTCGATTCACCTGAAAAATATCCAGATAAACACGCCTGTCGATGATGAAATATTTTCCCGTTAGTTGTCTGCTTTGCCTGCTCACAGGCTGTGCAGCAGTTTCGACCGTACAGCCGGGCGGGGCGAATCTGCCGGAAGCGAACGCCCGTGTATGGACGGAAGCGTTGCGGTCGGAAGACCGGAAAAACAGTTACCAGGTGACGATCCGGATAAAAGACAAACCGATTTCCGGCATCTGCCTGCTGAAAAAAGTCGGCTATGAATGGCGCGGTTCGCTGGTCAGCGAATTGGGCGCTAGGGCGTTCGATTTCACCGTCACGTCACGGAAATGCAAGTTACAAAACGTCGTTTCGCTGATAGACAAATGGTATATCCGCAAGACCGTCGCTTCCGACCTGTACTGTCTTTTCGAGGTCGACCATCCGGAGGCGTCTTTTCGGAAAAAGACCGTTCGTTGCGAACAAGGTGCGCTGGTCGTCCGCTTCGGAAAGAAAAAAGTCATCACCCGTTCACCGGACGGGACGCTGACGCTGCAAAATCTCGTCCGCGACATTTCCTATTCCCTGATTCGAGTGGAGGAATAACCGTTACTATTAGGTGTTTGACTATGATATTAAAAGATACTTTTTACACGATCGAATCGCAAACTGAAACCGAAACCGGATGGAAATGCGGCCTGTCGCTGAACGCTTCGCATCCGATCTACCAGGCGCATTTTCCGGGTCATCCGGTCACACCGGGTGTCTGCATCGTTCAGCTTGCCAAGGAAATTGCCTCCGTTTGCCACGCAACATCCTTTTTCCTCTGTGGTCTCAGGAACGTCAAGTTCCTCCGCATCATCGACCCTTTGGAGCGGCAGGACCTTTTTGTACATCTGTCTGCCGGACGGACGGACGAACAGGGACAGCTCGCCGTCCCGGTGTCCATCAAAAGCGGAACGACGGTATTCGCCTCCATGACGCTGACGCTGATGCCGCACGGCGAGGAGGAGGCGCAGCCGGCATTGCAGGCCCGGATGGAGCGGCTCCGGCTGTGTGTCGTTATCCCCACCTACAACAACAGCGGAACGCTGGTCGACGTGCTTCGTCAAACGCTTCGGTACACCCGTTCCGTGATTGTCGTCAACGACGGCGCAACCGACTGTACTGCATCGGTACTGGAACGTTTTGCCGGAAGAATCGACGTCGTTTCCCACGCGCCGAACAAAGGCAAGGGATATGCGCTGAAGCGGGGTTTCGAGCGGGCGCGGGAACTGGGATACGAAGCGGCCGTTACACTGGATTCGGACGGACAGCATGATGTCGCCGACCTTGAGGCGTTTGTCCGTCAGGCGGAAATTCATCCCGGCTGTCTGCTGACGGGTCAGCGGATGACGAAAGGCAAAATGCCGCTCAGAAACATCATGGGCAACCGGTTTTCCAACTTCTGGTATACCGTCCAGACAGGCCGCAGACTGTCGGATACGCAGAACGGTTTCCGGCTGTATCCCCTGACTGTGATGAAACACATGCGTCCCTTTTCCACACGCTACGAAGCGGAAGTGGAACTGCTGGTACGCACCGCCTGGAAAGGCATTCCGGTGTTTCCCGTTCCGGTTAGCGTCTATTACGCGCCGGAATCCGAACGGGTCACCCATTTCAGGCCGGGAAAGGATTTCTTCCGGGCCAGCATCCTGAACACCGTCCTGACCCTGCTGGCCGTGTGCTACGGATATCCGCGGCTGCTGTGTCGCAAGTTGTTTTCCATAAAACAGAAGCGATGACGAAATTCTTCCTGCTGGCTTACGACTATTTTTCCAATCACAAAGGACTGCTTTTCTTCCTCCTGTTCCTCCTGACGGTATGGTTTGCAGGAATGGCTCTCCAGGTGCGCTTCAAGGAAGATATTTCCGGTTTCCTTCCGGAAACGAAAGCATACGAACGCATTAACAACGCATATCGTTACATCGTTTCAGCCAACAGGATCACGGTTTCCTGCTCCGGAAAAGACACGACCGACCGGTCTGCCGACGCGCAGATAGCAGCCGTTGAACAACTGGCCGGTCGTTTGCAGGCGCTGAACGACACCTTTATCAGAAGCCTGACATACAAAATCGAACCGTCGGAAATGGTATCGCTCACGGCGTTTGTGACGAACAGTCTCCCCTATTTTCTGGAAGAAAGCGACTATCAGCGGATAGATTCGCTTCTTTCGCGCGAGGCGATGGCCGCCCAGCTGGAACACAACCGGAATCTGTTACTCTCGCCTGCCGGGATACTGTTGCAGCCGGGCATCCTATCCGATCCCCTGGGCATGGCCGGCCCGGTTTTGAATCGTTTGCAGGGATTTCGAACGGGCAACCAGTTCCATCTCTATCAGGATCATCTCTTCACGGACGACCGCGACGCCCTGCTGCTGATCGAATGTACCATGCCGGCCAGCGAAACCGCTCGCAATGCGATTTTCCTCGACTCGCTCAGCCGGTTTATGACCGAAGTGGAAGGCACGATGGACGGAGACGTCTCTTTCCGGCGTTTCAGCGCGTCGGAAATCGCGCTCGGAAACGCCTCGCAAATCAAAAAAGACACGCTGTTTTCCTGTTCGTTTGCGGCCATCCTGATTCTCGCACTGCTGATCTACGCCTTCCGGAGCGGGAGGAAAATTCTTCTTGTCTTCGTCTCGACCCTGTTCGGCGGGCTGTTTGCCCTGGCGCTACTCTGGCTTGTCCGGGGCGAAGTCTCCATCATCGCCGTCGGCATCAGTTCCATCATGTTCGGCATCGCCATCAACTATCCGCTTCATTTAATCGACCACTGCAACCATACACTCCATCCGCGAGCCGCCATCAAAGACATCATCGAACCGCTCACCATCGGCAACATCACTACGGTCGGCGCGTTTCTCAGCCTCGTGTTTCTCGGTTCCGGCGCCATGGGCGATCTGGGTTGGTTCGCGTCGCTCCTGCTGGTCGGGACCATCCTCTTCGTGCTGCTTTTCCTGCCCCATCTGCTGCCGCGGCATCCTACCGTCCACATGCCGGCGTCTTCGCTACTCTCCCGCTTCGCCGCACTGCCGTTCGAGAAGAATCGCCCGGCCATTGTCGCCGTTTTGCTGTTGACGCTCTTTTTCGGTTTTTTCAGTTCCGGTTCCCGGTTCGAAACGGACATGCAGCGGATTAATTACATGACCGATTCGCAGCAGAAGGAATATCAGCGGATGATGAATTTGCTGAACAAAAACCGTCACATCCTCTATTTCGTTGCGGAAGGCGACGACCTGGACGGTGCGCTGGAAAGGAACGAGCAGCTCTCGCCGGCGCTGGACAGACTCGTTGCGGAAGGGAAAATCGCCGGCGCCAGCAACATCAGCGGTTTTTATCCTTCCCGCACCCGGCAGGCGGAGCGGGTCAACCGGTGGAATGCGTTTTGGCAGACACGCCGGGATTCCGTGACGACCCTGCTGGACGACGCCGCACGGCAAACGGGATTCAAGCCGGAGGCCTTTCAGTCGTTTAGGGCGATGCTCCACCGGATATGGGAACCGGCAGACCGATCGCATTTCGACGTGATACGCGAAACCTTTGCGAAAAACTACCTCGTCGGCGACAACGGCAAAACGCAGGTGATTAATCTGCTGTATACGGAGGCCGACCGGGCGCCGGCGCTGGAAGAGGAACTGAACCGGCTCTCCCCGGCCGCCATCGCCTTCGACGGCGGTTCGATCACCCGGCGGATGATTGCCTCCCTGTCCGACAGTTTCAACTACGTCCTTTACGTTTGCGGATTCATCGTATTCGCTTTCCTGTTCATTACAATGGGACGGACGGAACTTTGCCTGATCGCCTTTGCGCCGCTGGCCCTGAGTTGGATATGGATTCTGGGACTGATGAACCTGTTCGATATCCGTTTCAACATCGTCAACATCATTCTGGCCACGTTTATCTTCGGACAAGGAGACGACTATACCATTTTCATGACCGAGGGACTGATGCACGAATACACGTACCGGCGAAAGATACTGGCGTCCTACCGGGGGAGCATCGCCCTTTCGGCACTGATCATGTTCATTGGAATGGGGATGCTGATTTTCGCCGAACACCCTGCGCTTCGTTCCCTGGCGGAAGTGACGGTGATCGGGATGTTCTCGGTCGTGATCATGTCCTACCTTCTTCCGCCGTTCCTTTTCCGCCTGCTGACGGTGCGCAGGGGGAAAAACCGCCTGATGCCCGTCACGCTGAAAAACCTGGCGGCTACCGGCTATTCCTTCGCCGTCTTTCTGGTGGTGATCTCCGGCCTCTCCCTCTACGGATGGATGATCTTTACCTTTGGCCGCAGAACGGAAAAGAAAAAGCTGGCTTACCACCAACTGCTGTGCAGGGCGTCGCACTGGGTGATGCACCATATCCCGCAGGTCAAAACCGTTTACCGGAATCTCACCGGCGAAACGTTTGAAAAGCCGGCCGTGATTATTTGCAACCATCAGTCGCACATCGACCTGACGGCCCTCCTGATGCTCACGCCCAGGCTGGTGATCCTGACCAATGACTGGGTCTGGAACTCCCCTTTCTACGGCCGGATGATCAAATACGCCGAATTTTACCCGGTCTCCAGCGGTGTCGAAAACGTCCTCGATTCGCTGAAAGACGTGGTACGGCGCGGCTATTCCGTCGTTGTGTTTCCGGAGGGCACACGCTCGGCCGACTGTTCCATCCGCCGTTTCCACCGGGGAGCCTTCTATCTGGCCGAACGCCTGCAGCTGGACATCCTGCCCGTCCTGATCCACGGCATAGGCCATATACTCCCCAAGCAGGAGTTCATGCTGCGTAAAGGCGAGATACACATCCGGGTGATGGAACGCATCGCGCCGGACGATGTCCGTTTCAGTCCCGGTTATTCGCAGCGCAGCAGGGAAATACGCCACTTTTATCAGGAACAGTACGGGGTGCTGTGTCGCGAAGTGGAAACGCCCGACTATTACAGCGACCTGGTGATACACAACTATCTCTACAAAGGCCCGGCCATCGAGCGGGCGGTACGCCGTCATCTGCGCCGCAGCCGCAACTTCGCCGAACAGATTGCCCGGCTGCCGGACGAAGGCAGCATCGTGGTGAAGAACAGCGGTTACGGAGAATTTACGCTCCTGCTCGCCCTGGTCAGGAAACGCCTGCAAGTGATTAGCGTCGAAGAAGACCCGGACAGGAGGGCTATTGCCGTCGCATGTGCCTCGAACCCTCCCAACCTGCATTACGTCGCCGCCCCGCCGTCCGAAGAGGTATGAAGCCGGAATTATATCACTTGTATATAACGTTGTACATCGTCGGGGTACAGCGTTGATACCGGATAAGCAAGAAGGGTTCGTACAAGTTATCCCCGCTTTTGATAAAAAAAGTAGCCGTTTCCGGAATGAGTGTAAGAAAGTAACTATTTTTGTCCAAACAAAATAACAGATGGATTTATCGGAAACAGACTGTGTGGAAATGGCTTTGGATCTTTTCGGTTTCGGTGAATGGGAGGCTCGGTGATGCAATTGTCTACGGAAGTAAAAGAATATACGTTGGATAACGGATTGACCGTTTGGCTGAATGAAGACCATCATCAGCCGAAAGTCTTTGGCGCCGTAGTCGTGAAAGCCGGTTCGAAAGACTGTCCCAATACGGGGATTGCCCATTACTTCGAGCATATCATGTTCAAGGGGACGGACAGGATTGGAACGGTAGATTATGCCGCCGAAAAAGTATGGCTGGATGCCATTGCTTCGAAATACGACGAGCTGGCGCAGACGAAAGACCCTCTGGCGCGCAGAACCATCCAGCAGGAAATCAACGAACTCAGCGTCCAGGCGGCTCAATACGTGATCCCAAACGAATTTGACAAACTGATCAGCAAATACGGCGGCAGCAAGCTGAACGCCGGCACTTCCTACGACTATACCGTCTATCACAATACGTTTCTCCCCCAGTACATGGCGCATTGGGCGGAAATCAACAGCGAACGGCTGCTGAATCCCGTTTTCCGCATGTTCCAGAGCGA
Organism: Tannerella sp.; assembly: GCA_031271245.1. GTDB lineage: Bacteria > Bacteroidota > Bacteroidia > Bacteroidales > Tannerellaceae > Tannerella. The sequence continues at coordinate 7,100 of JAISWC010000185.1, forward strand.
ACTCGAAACCGTCTACGAAGAGAAAAACCGCCGCGACGACATGATGCTCAACCAGGCAATCGAGCGGCTGATGGAAATCTACTTCCAGCCCCATCCGTACGCCTTTCCCGTTATCGGCAGCGCCGAAAACCTGAGAAACCCGCGCCTCTCGGAGATGCGGAAATTCTTCAGGGAATATTATGTAGCCTCCAACATGGGACTGATTCTGAGCGGCGATTTCGACATCGAAGCGACGCTCCCGATCCTGGAACGTGCCTTTTCGCGCATCCCGAAAGGCATTGTCAGGACACGTACGATGGTGAAGATTCCGCCTTTCCGGGGACGGGAAAAAACATCCGTCAAGGTACCGCTTCCCCTGATGAAGGCCGTAGCGCTCGCCTTTCGCGGCGTGTCTTCCAACCATCCCGACCAGGCGGCGCTGGACATTGCCGTAGGAATCCTGAACAATGCCGACGGCACCGGCTACCTGGACAAGCTCATGGTCAACCGGAAAGTAATGGGCGCCATGGTCGGCGGCGAAAACTTCAACGAGGCAGGCTATGTAGGGATTCTGATCGTGCCGAAACTGGTGTCCCAGACCTGCCGCTCGGCGGAAAAGATGATCTGGCGCGAGGTAGAGCGTGTCAGGAAAGGCGATTTCACGGACGAGCTATTCAACAGCCTGAAACAGGAACGCCTGCGCCGTCATTTCACGGAACTGGAAGACATGGATTCGCGCAGTCAGGTACTGGTGCGCCTCTTTTCGCAAGGGAAGACGTGGACGGACTGCCGGAAAGAACTGGAACGTATGGACGCCCTGACCAAGAACGACATCGCGAAGATAGCCAACAAATATTTCGGAGACAATTACCTGTATGTAAAGAAAAAAACGGGACGCTATCCCAAGGAGCATCTGGCCAGGCCCAACTTCGCGCCGATCCTGCCGGCGCATACGGACGCGACATCGGCTTATGCCCGGCAGTTGGAGAAGATTCCCGTACGGGAAGTCAAACCCCGTTTCCTCGATTTTGAGAACGGCGTCCGGACGTTTGCCCTCACGCCCAAAGTCACGCTGTATGTAACGCCCAACCCTGTCAACCGGGTCTTCACGCTCAAGTTCATGTACGGCATCGGCCTGCGGGAGGAACCCGGACTGAAATACCTGACGACGTATATTCCCATGCTGGGGACGGAGAACCGGTCGTTCGAATCGTTCCGGATGCGTTTGCAGACGCTGGGCAGCACGCTCGACATGGACGCGGACAGGGATTATTTTACGCTGAAAGTAAGCGGTTTCGACAGGGCTTTTGCCGAAACGCTGACACTGGTCAGCGAGTTCCTGACGCAGGTGAAGGCGGATGACCGGAAACTGAAAACGCTGGTCGACGACGCCAAAGTGACCGAAAAGGCCTTTTTCAAATCGAACAGCGAAGTGGCGGAAGCGCTGTTCGAATACGTCCAGTACGGACGGCTGTCGCAATACCTGACCAAACTCCCGCTTGCCGACGTCAAAAGGCTGAAGGGCGGTGAACTGGTCGCCGTCTTCCACCGGGTGCAGCAGGTAGAATGCAGTCTGCACTATTGCGGCACGCTGGATGCCGAACAGGTGGCCGGACAGCTGAAAAACCTCCTTGATCTGGAGCGGATCACGGAAACGTCCCGCACTCCGGTATACCGCGAATTTGTCTCCTACGACCGGCCGCTGGTATTTTTCTACGACATGCCGGACGTGTTCCAGAACATCATCTATGCCTACATGGCTTGCGACCCGCTGGAGACGCCCCTGAAACGGCACGAGGCGAATCTGTTCTCCAAATATTTCGGCGAAGGCATGTCGTCGCTGATGTTTCAGGAGATTCGCGAGTTCCGCTCGTTTGCCTACCACACCTCCGGCGCCTATCGTCTGCCGCCGCTGTGCCAGTCGGACAGGCCAACCCGTTTCGTCACTTACCTGTCCACGCAGAGCGACAAAACGGTCGAAGCGCTGAAAACGCTCAATGCCCTGATCCGGAATATGCCGGAACATCCCGAAAGAATTGCGGACGTGATCCGGACAACCCTCAACCAGACCAGCAACGATTATCCGTCGTTCCGGGAAATTTCCACCCGGATTGCCGTTTGCCGGCGCGAAGGCTATACGGACGACCCGAACCGTTCCCTGCTGGAAGATATCCGGCGAATGAACATGGACGACGTAATTCGTTTTTACCGTTCGAACGTGCAGGGACGTACACTGGCTTACGTCGTGGTCGGCAATTCGCGGAGGATGGACATGCGCAGGCTGGCCACCTTCGGAGATGTGGTACGAATGAGGAGAAAGGATTTTTATCAGTAGTTGGTAGTTAGTAGTTATACTTTGCGCGGTATAAAATAGTGAGTTTAAAAACAGGAAAAAA
>JAISWC010000211.1 GCA_031271245.1 Tannerella sp.
ATACAGTCCTTCGTCGATCAGGAAATATTCCTGTTCCCAGCCGAGGTAGGAATAGACCTTGCGGACGTTGGGGTCGAAGTAGTGACAGACGGCCGTGGCGGCGCGGTCGACAACGCCGAGCGCCTTCAGCAGCGGCGCCTTGAGATCGAGGGCTTCGCCGGTGTAGGAGATGAAGATGGTGGGGATACAGAGCGTATCGTCCATCACAAAGGCGGGCGACGAGGGGTCCCAGGCCGTGTATCCGCGCGCCTCGAAGGTGCTGCGGATGCCGCCGCTCGGGAAGCTCGACGCGTCGGGTTCCTGCTGCGCGAGCAGTTTTCCCGAGAACTCTTCGATGATGTTCTCACCCGGGCCGTTGGCGTAGTCAATGAACGAGTCATGCTTCTGCGCCGTGCCGTCGGTCAGGGGCTGGAACCAGTGCGTGTAATGCGTGGCGCCCAGCTCCATGGCCCACATCTTCATGCCGGCGGCCACATCGTCCGCAATCACCCGGTCGAGCGTTTCGCCCTTTTCCACGGCGTTGCGGATGGCTTTCAGCGTCTCCTTCGAGAGGTATTTGGCCATCGTCGAGGAGGTAAACACATACTTCCCGTAGAAGTCGGAAACGTACTTGGACGGGGAAGAAACCTGAAGCGCTTTCTTTTTGAACGCTTCTTCTACTGCATTGAATCTTAATGTACTCATAGTTTTAATTTTGAATATGATTTTATTTATAGATAATGGATTATTTCAGAATCATGTTGTTGGCGTGGCAACGTTCGATCATTTCGTCAGGCCAGAGCGACGCCTGCACCTCGCCAATGTGCGCGCAGCGCAGGAAATACATGCACAGGCGCGACTGTCCGATGCCTCCGCCAATCGAGAGGGGAATGCGTCCCTCGAGCAGCGCCCGGTGGAAGTCGAGCGACGCGCGTTCGGGACAGCCCTCCAGTTCGAGCTGGCGCAGCAGGGCGGGCGGGTCGACACGGATGCCCATCGAAGAGATTTCGAAGGCGCAGTCGAGCAGCGGGTTCCAGAGGATGATATCGCCGTTCAGGCCGCGGTGCGTGGCGTCGGTTGGCGTCGACCAGTCGTCGTAGTCGGGTGCGCGCCCGTCGTGTTTCTGTCCGTCGGCCAGGACGGAACCGATGCCGATGACGAAGATGGCGCCGTATTTGCGCGCCGCTTCCGTTTCGCGTTCGCGGGGCGGGAGCGAGGGATATTCGGCCAGCAGGTCTTCGGAATGGATGAACGTGATGCGTTCGGGCAGGAGCGTCCCGGCGTCGGACAGCAGAGCGGCCGTCTTGCGTTCGACGGTCTTGACGACGGAATAGATTCCGTCTACAATGTCGCGCAGGAAGTCCAGGCTGCGGTCTTCGGGGCAGACGGTGCGTTCCCAGTCCCACTGGTCAACATAGAGCGAATGGATATTGTCCAGCTCTTCGTCGGCGCGGATGGCGTTCATGTCGGTATACAGCCCGCTGCCGGGCGGTATTTGGTACAGCCCCAGTTTGAGGCGTTTCCACTTGGCCAGCGAATGGACGATTTCGGCGCGGCGGTTGTCGATGTCGCGCACGGAAAAAGAGACGGCCCGTTCGACTCCGTTCAGGTCGTCGTTGATTCCCGTACCGGAAAAGACGAACAGCGGGGCGGTCACCCGTCTGAGGTTCAACGTCCGTGCCAGCTCGTCCTGAAACAGGAGCTTGAGCATCTTGATAGCCTCCTCCATTGCCTCTGCAGGCAGGGAAGGCTGATAGTTAGTTGGAATGTACAATTTCATTTTTCTACTTACTCGTTGTTTTTGTTGTTTGATTACGTTTGTTATTTATGTTCAAAGGAACATTATGTCATTTTGATGTTAAATCCCGTCTTTTCCATACAATTTTCTATGAAAAGATAGAACAATTTATGTTTTTGATGGATCGATCCATGAAAAAGATGGAAATTTCCATGATTTGGGCGGATCGATCCATGTTTTTGATGAATCGCTGTATCTTCCGCATGGAAAATTCCATGATTCCGATACAACGATTCATGCTTGGATGTGTAACTGTAACCGTTGTGTAACATGAGTTTACAATTCATCGTTCATCACGTCATCCGTTGTAAGCGGCTTCGCCATGTTCGTAGATGTCGAGACCTTCTTCTTCGACACGTCTGGAAACGCGGATGCCGAACGTCACGTCAAGACCCTTGAATATCACGTAGCCCATTCCGGCAGCCCAAAGTCCGACGACTGCGGCTCCGATCAGCTGCGCCAGCAGCAGGCTTGCGCCTCCGCCGTAGAAGAGGCCGCCGTCGAGGGCCAGCAGACCGGTCATCACCGTACCCACCACGCCGCAGGTACCGTGTACGGACGCAGCGCCTACCGGGTCGTCAATTTTGAACACCCTGTCGATGATGTCAACGGAGTATACCATCACGATGCCGCAAACGGAACCGATGATGATGGCGCCCCAGGGCGATACGGCGTCGCAGCCGGCCGTGATGCCGACCAGACCTGCCAGTACGCCGTTGAGCGTAAGGGAGAGTGACGGTTTTTTGTATTTCGCCCAGGCTGTCAGCAGCGCCCAGAATCCGCCGGCACAGGCGGCCAGGTTCGTCGTCAGGAAGACGTGCGAGATGGCCACGCGGTTATCCTCGCCGGCAGCCGCCAGCTGCGAACCGGGGTTGAACCCGAACCAGCCGAACCAGAGGATGAATACGCCCAATGCGGCAAAGGTAAGGTTGTGTCCCGGAATGGCTTTCGACTTGCCGTCCCTGGCGTACTTCCCGATGCGTGGGCCGAGGATGGCGGCGCCCACGAGCGCTACCCAGCCGCCGACGGAGTGGACGATGGTGGAACCGGCAAAGTCATGGAACGTTGCGCCCACATGCGTGTCCAGCCAGCCGCCCTCGGCCATCAGCCAGCCACCGCCCCACGTCCAGTGGCCGGAAACGGGATAGATGATGACGCTGATAAGAACAGTGTATACCAGATACATGTGGAACTTGGTACGCTCGGCCATGGCGCCCGACACGATGGTGGCCGCCGTGGCGCAGAAGACGGTCTGGAAGATGAGGAATCCCTCTGTGGGCAGACCATTGTCGAAGAACGACAGGTCGCCGAAGTTCGGCATACCGAGAAACCCGGCGCCCTCCGAACCGAACATGATTCCGAAACCGACAAAGAAGAACAGCAGCGATCCCAGCATAAAGTCGAGAAAGTTCTTCATCAGGATATTGGAGGTATTTTTGATGCGGGTAAAACCGGCCTCGACCAGGGCAAAGCCCGGCTGCATGAAAAACACCAGCATGGCTGCGAGCAGCATCCAGACGGTATCGAGCGACACGCCGTTGCTTGCGACGGTTTCGCCCAGTCCGTCGGCGGCTTCCTGTGCATACGCTCCCGCTGCAAAAAGAACGGAGCATACGGTTCCGGTCATGACAGACCGGAAGAAACGGTGTAATGAGTATTTTTTCATATCTCTACATTTTGAATTGTTCATAAAAACAGGATTGATTATTTTTCCTTTTCGGCATTGTACAGTGCTATGTCGCCCCGTTCACCCGTACGGATACGGATGGAGTCGTCGACAGTCGAGATAAAGACACGTCCGTCGCCAATCTCGCCCGTGCGGGCGGTCTTGAGGATGGCGCCGACAGTCTTGTCCACGTTCACGTCGCGCACCACAATCGTGAGCAGGATGCGCTCGATGTAACTCGTGTCATACACTACCCCGCGGTAAATACGTTCCTGCCGGGTCTTTCCCACGCCGCGCACGTCATAATAGGAAAACCATTCAATATCGGCTTCCAGCAGCGCTTCCTTCACTTCTTCAAACTTGGTCCTGCGAATAATCGCTTCAATCTTTTTCATATCTGTTTCTGTTTAGATTATAAAACATCTCTACGTTCACGGTTACAAACTGATACCAAAGACGAAATACGTTTGCTTGCCCGCCGGGTTGAAAATCACTTTCGAGAAGGCCGGAAGGGTAAACGTTTCCGTGATCTTAATCTCCTTTGAACCGGTGATTCCGATATTCACGACGTTGAACTTGTCGGCATAGATGCTCTCCCAGGGCGTGACGCCGAGTTCGATTTTCAGGCCGTAGTCGCCCACCTT
>JAISWC010000230.1 GCA_031271245.1 Tannerella sp.
CACGCGGGATTTCAATCATCGTACCCACTTTGTACTCGATTCTATCGCCGACTTCCTCGAACAGTTGGGTGGCCGTCGTGCGGATGATTTTTTCCTGGGCGAGGAACTCGTGCAGGATACCGGTCAGCGGCACCATGATTTCGGGATACGTCGTCACGCCTTCCTTCTTCAGGGCGAGTGCGGCGCCGAGAATTGCCCGCGTCTGCATCTCCGTGATTTCGGGATAGGTATTGCCCAGGCGGCAGCCGCGATGTCCGAGCATGGGGTTGTTTTCATGCAGGGCTTCCACGCGCCGTACGACGACGTCGACGTCGACGCCCATCGCATCGGCCAGTTCCTGCTGTCCACGGGCATCATGCGGCACGAACTCGTGCAGCGGCGGATCGAGCAGGCGAACCGTCACCGGATAGCCGGCCATGGCACGGAAGATGCCTTCGAAATCGGCCTGCTGGTAGGGCAGCAGTTTGCCCAGCGCTTTCCTGCGCGCTTCCGTATCTTCGGCCAGAATCATTTCGCGCATGGCCTTGATCTTTTCGCCTTCGAAGAACATGTGTTCGGTACGGCAAAGTCCGATTCCCACGGCTCCGAAACGGCGTGCCTGCAAGGCGTCCTGCGGCGTGTCGGCATTGGTGCGGACGGACATTTTGGTATACTTGTCGGCCAGCTGCATCAGTTCGTTGAAATCGCCGGTCAACTCCGGATCCTGCGTGGGGATTTGTCCCTCGAACACTTCACCGGTGGTCCCGTTCAAAGAGATGTAATCACCTTCTTTCAGTACTTTTCCGCTTACTTCGACTGTTTTTTTCTTGTAGTCGATGTTCAGCAGGCCGGCGCCCGATATGCAGCACTTACCCATTCCGCGGGCGACTACCGCCGCGTGCGAAGTCATTCCGCCGCGTGCCGTCAGGATGCCTTCGGCGGCGGCCATGCCTGCCAGGTCTTCGGGCGAGGTCTCGATGCGTACCAGCACGACGTTTTTACCGGCTTTGTGCCATGCAGCGGCGTCGTCGGCGAAGAAGACAATCTGACCGGTTGCGGCGCCCGGCGATGCCGGCAAGCCTTTTGCCAGTACAGTCGCTTTCTTCAGTTCTTTCTTGTCAAAGACGGGGTGCAGCAATTCGTCCAGTTTATTGGGTTCGATGCGCCTGAGCACCGTCTTCTCGTCAATCATGCCCTGGTGGAACAGGTCCATGGCGATTTTCACCATGGCCGCACCCGTCCGTTTGCCGTTGCGTGTTTGGAGGAACCACAGCTTGCCTTCCTGTACGGTAAATTCCATGTCCTGCATGTCGCGGTAATGGTTTTCGAGTTTAGTCTGGATGGCGTCGAGTTCCTTAAAAATCTCCGGCATGGCTTCTTCCATCGACGGATATCTGGCGATTCGCTCCTCTTCGCTGATGGTCGCCCGTTCGGCCCATATCTGCGAACCGGCCTTTGTGATCTGCTGGGGTGTGCGGATACCGGCGACCACGTCTTCGCCCTGCGCGTTGATCAGGTATTCGCCGTTGAAAACGTCTTCTCCGTTGCCGGCATCGCGCGAGAAGCAAACGCCCGTGGCCGAGGTGACGCCCATGTTGCCGAAGACCATTGCCTGTACCGTCACGGCCGTCCCCCATTCGTCGGGGATGCTTTCCATTTTGCGGTAGAGGATGGCGCGCTCGTTCATCCACGAATCAAAAACGGCGCAGATGGCGCCCCAGAGCTGTTCGTAGGCAGATACCGGAAAGTCTTTCCCGGTGCGTCCCTTAACGGCGGCCTTGAACTTCTTCACGAGTTCCTTCAAGTCTTCGACATCCAGTTCGTTATCCAGTTTGACGCCTTTGGCTGCCTTTACTTCTTCGATAATTTCCTCGAACGGGTCGATGTCGTTCTTGTTCACCGGTTTCATACCCAGTACCACGTCGCCGTACATCTGTACAAACCGGCGGTACGAATCCCATGCAAAACGCGTATTTCCCGTCTTGCGTGCCAGCCCTTCCACGACGTCGTCGTTCAATCCCAGGTTCAGGATCGTGTCCATCATTCCCGGCATCGAAGCGCGCGCGCCGCTGCGAACGGAGACCAGCAGGGGGTTGGCTACGTCGCCGAATTTGCTGTTCATCAGCGTCTCGATGTGCTTTACCGCCTTTTTTACTTCGTCCTGCAACAATGCTACGACGCTATCCTTTCCGATTTGATTGTATTCGGTACAGATGTCCGTTGTGATCGTAAATCCCGGAGGCACGGGCACACCGATCAAATTCATTTCCGCCAGATTGGCGCCTTTTCCTCCCAGCAGATTCTTCATGTCTGCTTTTCCTTCTGCTTTTCCGTTTCCGAAAGTATAAACCCTTTTAATTTCCATATAATTAATATTTTAATGATTTTGCTATCTCGAAGTTGCAAATATAGGGACTTTTTCCCGAATAGAACAGATTTGACTGTATTTTTAAAGATGTTTTGCAACTGTTCCGGGAATCGTATGGCACACGACTTGGAGTACCGGTTTGCGTAAAAACACGGGAAATATTGCAAGGACAAAGCCTTGCCGGCATCGCTCTGCGCCCTGATTTTTGCCGGGATGATCTGTTTTTTCGTTTGAATCATGTACCTTTGCTGCAAATTTCAGAAAAATGATACAGTCCATGACCGGGTTTGGAAAGGTTACCGCCGAACTTCCGTCGAAAAAGGTAACCGTAGAAATCAAGTCGCTGAACAGTAAACAGCTCGATTTGAATACGCGGATTTCGGCCGTCTACCGGGAAAAGGAAGTCGATATCCGGAACGAACTGTCGCAGCAGCTGGTACGGGGCAAGATTGAGCTTTCCATCTACCTCGAAAACATCGGGAAGGATACGGCGGCCAGAATCAATCTCCCGGTCGTGGAAAGTTATTTTGAACAGATCAGGGCGCTGGCGGACAGCCTGCATCTGGCGGAGCCGTCCGACTGGTTTCGGACGCTGCTCCGGATGCCGGATGCGATCAAAAACGAGGTGGCCGAACTGGACGAATCGGAATGGAACACGGTGCACGAGGCCACAGGCGAGGCCATCCGTCAGCTAATCGCTTTCCGGACACAGGAAGGCGCCATGCTGCAAAAACTGTTTGAAGCGAAAATTGCAAACATCGCAGCCCTGCTCGCGCAGATTGACCGATACGAGGGCGAACGGATTGAAAAAATTAAAAGCCGTATCATCGAAAACCTGAAACACATCAGCGAGGTGGATTATGACAGGAATCGCTTCGAGCAGGAACTGATTTATTATATCGAAAAACTGGACGTGAACGAGGAAAAGACGCGCCTGGACAATCATTTGAAGTATTTCGCCGACAGCATGAACCAAGGTTGCGGACAGGGAAAGAAACTGGGTTTTATCGCCCAGGAGATGGGGCGCGAGATCAATACGTTGGGGGCGAAAAGCAATCACTTCGAAATGCAGAAACTTGTCGTGCAGATGAAAGACGAGTTGGAACAGATAAAGGAACAGCTACTGAACGTATTGTAACATGGACGGGAAACTAATCATCTTTTCAGCGCCTTCAGGCTCGGGAAAATCAACCCTCATCAACTACCTGCTGACGCAGGAGCCGGATTTGCGGTTTTCCGTTTCGGCCACCAGCCGGGCGCCGCGTGGAAATGAACGGAACGGAGTGGAGTACCGGTTCCTGACGCCGGAAGAATTTAAACGAAAAATCGGAAACGGTGAATTTATTGAATACGAAGAAGTGTATCCGGATTTGTTTTACGGAACATTGAAGTCGGAAGTGGAACGGATACGGACGGCCGGCTGGCACGTCATTTTCGACGTGGACGTCGTCGGCGGCCTCAACATCAGGAAGCAGTACGGCGAACAGGCCCTGGCCATCTTTGTCAGGCCTCCGTCGATCGAGGCGCTGCGTGAACGGCTGGAAAGCAGGCATACCGATTCGCCCGAAATCATTGAAAAACGACTGGCAAAGGCCGAATATGAACTCGGTTTTGCCGCCGCATTTGACAGGGTCATTGTCAATGACGAAATAGAAAAAGCACAGGCGGAAGCCCTCCAGACTGTACGCCAATTCCTGGACGCATGAAGAAAGTCGGTATCTTTTCAGGCTCGTTCAACCCGGTTCACATCGGGCATCTGGTGCTGGCAAACTGGTTCTGCGAATATGGCGACATGGATGAAGTCTGGTTTCTCGTTACGCCGCAAAATCCGCTCAAGGAGACGAAAGACTTGATGGATTTCCGGCTGCGGTTTGAATGGGTGAAGAAAGCCATTGCCGGTTACCCGAAGTTCAAGGTGAGCGATTTCGAGTCCGCCTTCCCCTCACCCTCCTATACCGTCCGGACGCTCCGGGCGCTCCGGGACACTTTTCCCGACTGCCACTTCCACCTGATTGTGGGGGCGGACAACTGGGAAAACATGGCGCAGTGGAAAGACGCGGAGGAGTTGCTGATGGAGTTTCCCCTGCGTATCTATCCGCGCAGGGGCCATGACCTGGCCGTTCCTTCCCGCCTGACGCAGGTATGCCGGGTTGACGCACCCTTGCTGGAAATATCGTCTTCGTTTATCCGCGAAGCCCTCGGACAGGGAAAAGACATCCGCTTCTTCCTGCCGGAACCTGTACGAAACGAAATCAATCAATTAAGAAAAATGATATGAAAATCTCCGTTATCTTTTTATCAACACTAACTTTATTCAATATGGCACATGCAGCTAATCCGTTGCTGGGGGTCTACAGGACACCCCGTGAAACGTATCCGTTTGATAAAATCAAACATGCACATTACTCCCCTGCCGTCGACGAAGGCATCCGGCAGTTGGAAAAGGAAGTCACATCCATTGTAAACAGTCCGCAGCCGCCGACGTTCGAGAATACCGTCGTCGCGCTGGAACGCAGCGGCAAACTGCTCAACAGAGTGACTGCGGCCTTCTTCACCGTGCTGAACGCGGAAGCGGACGACGACATGATGAACCTCTCGCAGGAAATTTCGCCCAAACTCTCCGAATGTCGGAACAACATTCACCTGAACGAGGCCCTGTTTGCCCGCATAAAAGCCGTATACGACCGGAAAGCGTCTCTGAACCTTCCGGTCGAAGAGGCCAGATTGCTGCAAAAAACCTTTGATGAATTTGCTGACAACGGCGCCCATCTCCCGCCGGAAGGGAAGGAGCGTTTCCGCCGGCTGAGCATGGAACTCAGTCAGCTGCAACTTACTTTCGAGCAGAATGTGCTGAAAGACAAGAACCGTTACGAACTGCTCCTCACCGACGAAAATGACCTTGCCGGTTTGCCGGAATCCATCCGCGAGGCCGCTTTGCTGAGCGCCAAAGAGAGGGGAAAAACCGGCTGGCTGTTTACACTTTCCGAGCCAAGTTATGTCCCCTTCATGCAATATGCGGACAACCGTTCGTTGCGCGAGCAGCTGTTCCGCGCCCGCCAGCGTATCGGAAATGGCGACGACGCATACGACAACCGGGAGAATGTCAAAAAAATCGTCCGTATCCGCATGGAAATCGCTCAATTGCTGGGATATAAAAATTACGCGGAGTATGAATTAAAAAACAAAATGGCCGGGAAGGTCGAAAATGTCTACCGCCTGCTGGAACAGTTGCTGGAGGCATACAGGCCGGTAGCCATCAATGAATACAGCACGGTACAGGGTTTTGCCACGGGTATCGAAAACCGCCCGGTTGACCTGATGCCGTGGGACTGGAGTTATTATTCGGAAAAGCTGAAAAACATTCGCTTCCGGGTAGACGACGAAATGACGCGCCCTTATTTCGAACTGGAACGGGTGACCAAAGGTGTGTTCGGTCTGGCAACCCAGCTGTATGGCATTACGTTCAAGGAGAATCACCGGATTCCCGTATATCACCCGGAAGTGAGCACGTATGAGGTGTTCGACGAAAACGGCCGGTTCCTGGCGGTCCTGTACACGGATTTTTTCCCGCGCGAAGGGAAGCAGTCGGGCGCATGGATGGACGGCATCCGGCCGCAGTACAGGGATGAAAAGGGCGCTGACCACCGTCCGCATGTCGTAATCGTGATGAATTTTACCCGTCCGACCGAGACGAAACCGTCTCTGCTTACTCACGAGGAAGTCAATACCTTCCTGCACGAATTTGGTCATGCCCTGCACGGCATGTTGTCGGAGGTGACGTATGGCAGCCTTTCCGGTACCGGTGTCGAACAGGATTTCGTGGAACTGCCTTCCCAAATCATGGAAAACTGGCTGGATGAAGAGCCGTTTTTAGACCGGATTGCCGCACACTACCAGACCGGGGAGAAAATTCCCTCCGAACTGGTTCGCAACCTGATAGACGCATCCAATTTCAATACCGGATACAAGTGTTGCCGGCAGGTAAGTTTTGGTCTGCTGGACATGGCCTGGCATACGCTTACAGCGCCTTTCGACGGCGTTGTAGCCGACTTTGAAAAAACGGCCTGGGAATCCGCCCTCATTCTTCCGGATGTCCCCGGTACGCTGATGAGCAGCAGTTTCAATCATCTCTTCTCGGGCGGATACGCCGCCGGGTACTACGGCTACAAATGGGCGGAAGTAATGGATGCCGATGCTTTTTCGGTGTTCAAAGCGGCCGGCATTTTCGACAGGGGCGTAGCGGACGCTTTCCGCGAGCATATCCTTTCGAAAGGCAACACGGAAAAACCTGACATTCTCTACAAACGCTTTCGCGGCCGCGAGCCTTCGATCGACGCGCTCCTGATTCGCAACGGAATAAAAAAACAGCCCGACAAGAATCCTTGAAAATAAACGTATAACCATAGCCACCACGATAGCAAACAAAAAAATCCCGTCAGGGATGGCATGTTAAAAATCAGTGATTTACATGTCATCTCTGACGGGATTCCGCTTGCCTGCCATCCACCGCCACCAGCGTTAGTGGCACACTGCTACTGGTGTTAGTGGCACATCGCCACCGGCGTTAGTGGCACATCGCCACCAGCGTTAGTGTGCCGGTCTCACCGGGGCAGGTGAGCCGGCAACACCTTTCGCCCGTTGCCGCCTACATGTTCAGCGGTTTCGAGAACTGCGCCCTGCGGAGTTGCTTCCCCGGTTTACTGTTGTTGGTGTAATGGGTACGTATCTCCAGCGTATAGACGCCGGAAGGCAGCGAAGGCAGCAACACAATCAGGCGCGCAGGCTTGTTTTCCACCAGCGTGGACGCTTTGTACTCCGTGCCGTCGGGCGCCACAAAGTACACGCCGTCGTCCGGCTGGTCGGGAAATACCTTCAGGCGGCTGCCGGCAATGTCGAGCACGCCCCCCGCGCTCAGTGTGCCGTCCGTCAGACCGCTGACGCCGTCGCGGATGGCCGTGACGAGCGGGCCGGTGTTCGGCGCCTGCACTTTGTTCATCTTCACTTTGGCGACCTTTTCCTGTATCGCCCGGCTGAAATTGACGCTGTAGTGCATTTTGTGACGCGAATGGTCGAAACTGTCGGTCACACTGATTTCATATCCGACCGGATTACCGCCGCCTGCTACAAGTAATCCGAGAAAAATCTGTGGACAGTGATGTTTGCCGTCTTTTGAAAAACCGGTCTTACGAAGATCGTCTTCATCTGCGGC
>JAISWC010000187.1 GCA_031271245.1 Tannerella sp.
AAACGGACGAACATCTCCCGCAGCCCGAAGCGGCGTCCCTTGCGGTGGAATGGTTCCGGAGACGGCTGAACAGGACGCTGGCTGAAATGAATGATTCCTTCGAAAAATACCGCCTGAGCGAAGCGATGATGGCGGCCTACAAACTCTTCTGGGACGAATTTTCGTCCTGGTATCTGGAACTGGTGAAACCCGCGTATGAACAGCCGGTGGATGCGCGGACGTACCGGGAGACGCTCGGCTTTTTTGATGCCCTGTTGCGGTTGCTGCATCCGTTTATGCCGTTTATCACCGAGGAACTGTGGCAGGCGCTGTCGCCCCGTCAGGCCGGCGAATCCGTCATGATCGCCCCGATGCCGGTTCCGGACGGTGCCTGTCCGGAGGAAGAGACAGGCGCCTGTTTGCAGGCCTTTGAGCGGGCCAGGGAAGTGATCGGCGCGGTCCGTACGATACGCTTGCAGAAGAATCTGCCGAACCGGGAAGCGCTGGTACTGGAAGTAACGGACGCATCGCACGACAGCCGGCTGAATGCGGTCATCTTGAAGATGGCCAATCTGTCGGAAATCCGTCCAGTGGTGGAAAAGTCGGCAGGCGCCGTGTCGTTTCTGGCAGGCACGACCGGGTATGCCGTTCCACTGGGGAACAGAATGAATGTCGAAGAGGAGCGGACGCGAATGGAATCGGAACTCCGTTATCTGGAAGGCTTTCTTGCGTCGGTGACGAAGAAACTCGGCAATGAAAAATTCGTGGCAAATGCCAAACCCGAAGTCGTGGAAAATGAGCGGAAGAAACAGGCCGACGCGGAAAGTAAAATCAGGACACTGGCGGAAGGATTGAAGCAATTATAAGACAGGGAGATGAAACCGGCAGGTATGACAGTTCGTGCGGCGGAACGGAAAGCCGAAGATACGGTCGAAAAGGCGGGAGTATCCTTTCCCCTGCGTTTGACGTCCGGTCTTTTCGGGCTGCTGTTTGTGGCCGGCTGTCTGTGGGCGGTATCGTGCAGTCCGGTTCGCTACGTCGGCATTGAAACCCATACCCCGGCAAGCATCACATTCCCCCGGGACGTAAAAAAAGTCCTGATACTGAACCGTGCGGCAGCACAGCCGGAAGTGCCGTTTACCTCTACGATTCGCAAACCGTCCGATACCCTCAAGATAGCATCCGACAGCGCGCTCGCTGATTTTTGCCGGATATTGGGCAGGCAGATTGCCGAGTCGCCTTATTTTGAGGATGTCCTTTTATATGAAGGCCTTTACCGGACGGATCAGGCTGTTGCCTCCGATGTGAAATTGACGGGAAGCGAAGTCCGTCAGCTATGCAGAGAGCATGACGTCCAGGCGGTGATTTCGCTGGACAGGCTGCTGTTTTCCATCCGTGAAGAGGTATGGAAAATATCTGTAATTGATGAACTGAACGAGTGGCATGTAGCAGTTTCCGGCATACTGCGCACGTATTGGCCGGACGGGGATACGGTGCCGAACGCCATTTATCTGACAGATACGGTGATTCCGCGGCTGACGTCGGACGACGGTTGGGCGGACGTATCCGTCCTGACGCCGGAACAGGTGTTGCGTGAAGTGGCCGCGTACCTGGCGACGGAGGCGTATGTACATTTTGTGCCGTACTGGCGCGAAGACACGCGGTGGTATTACGTGTCGTCGGATTCCCGCTGGAAGGAAGCGGCGGCGTTTGCCGCAACGGAACGCTGGGAGAGCGCCGTAGCGATTTGGGAA
This sequence comes from Tannerella sp., assembly GCA_031271245.1. Lineage (GTDB taxonomy): Bacteria > Bacteroidota > Bacteroidia > Bacteroidales > Tannerellaceae > Tannerella. The sequence continues at coordinate 1,734 of JAISWC010000187.1, forward strand.
GCTCTGTATGAAAAGTCGGTTTCCTGGAAAGCGAAGGCGCGGCTGGCGTCCAACCTGGCACTGGGAGCTGAACTGGGCGGTCAATTGACGGCCGCATGGCAATGGGCTACCCTCGCGTATCAGTATTTTGCGGAACATTTGGATGCGAACCATTCGACCGTCCTTTTGCAGAAGTCGTATGTAGAAGTGCTGGAGCAGCGAATCGCAGCGGAAAAAATCCTGCACCGGCAGTTGGAATAAAAGAGGTGATCCTTCCGTTCTTTGACAAAAAACTTTCCATCCGGTTTGAATGCGGAAAAACCAACCGGACAGTTGACGCTTTTCTGTTGATTTTCTATGCCTGCAATATATCGCTTATCCCGAACTCAGGTTATAACATGCTTCGTTTATAAAGATAAAAGAATGGAACCGGCAGGAATACCGCGCCGGTTCCACTGCAGGCTGTTCGTCGGCAAATACCACTTTGTTCCTTGCAAATGATACATTTCTGGAAAGACTGTACCTGAAGTCGTTGATGCTGTTTGCATGGGTAGGTACCAGTTCAAAACCTTTGTTGTCGACAATCCCGATGTTTTCGTCCGGCAGTAACAGTCCCGTATAGGTGGGTATGGTGGCCGACCGTTTAGTCAGGATATCCGACCGCCTGGTTTTGAAATAGTCAAATTCAATGCCCAGCAGTCCGTTCCACAGGGTGGCGTCCAGCCCGATGTTCCACGTCTTTGCCGTTTCCCAGGTGATATTGGGATTTGGCACGTTGGTTTCCTGAAGGCCGGAAACAATCACATAGTTACGCCCGTATCCGTAGGCGGTCAGGCACTTTAACAATAAGTCAAAAGACTAAGTGTCAGCGCATTTAAACAGGAAGATTTGGCCAAATATGTTGTAAAACATGTTTTTTTAAAACACGCAAAATGGAAGATGGAGGTGTATTTGCCTGCATCGATTTTCGT
>JAISWC010000189.1 GCA_031271245.1 Tannerella sp.
GAACAGTTTCATCCACAGGGTTTGATGATACTCGTGCCGCCAGGGCATTTCCGGTTCGGGATACTGCTCCGGAGCCTTGATATGCACCGTTTGTGCACCCAGACTGATGCTGCTCAACAGCAGCGTTGCTAAAATACTTTTATTCATGACTGATTCTTATTTTTATTTTTCAAAGCCTTTTTCTCGTCGCTTTTCAATTTATGCGCTACCTTTATGTCGCGTTCGTACAGGATTCCGGAGCGTATTTTCTCTGATTTCATACGAGTATCTTTTTCTTTTTTAGAATTATATTTGTGAAGCAAAGGTAGCCTAAAAATCAGTATTTCATTTAAACATGGAGATTTTCTCTGTGTCCCTCTGTGTCCCTCTGTGTCTTCCCTGTGGAACTTCGTGCAAGAAAAAAGTGACACGGAGAAGACGCAGAGTTCCACCGAGGGGTGCGAACGAATCGCACCGAAGGGTGCGGACACATCGCACCGGGGGGTGTGAACACATCGCACCGGGGGATGCGAACACATCGCACCGGGCGGTGCGGACACATCGCACCGGGCGGTGCGAACACATCGTACCGGGCGGTGCGAACGAATGTAGAGACGCAAAATTTTGCGTCTCTACAGTGCCGTCTCTTCCCGTTTCAATTGCAGGCAAGCACATAGTCGAACACGTAGGTTCGAGGTTCATTCAGCAGCGTGGTGTTGTTGGCAAACTGCGTGGTGATGCTCAGCCGGTAGTCGCCGGTGGGCAGGCCGGCGGGAACGATGAAGGTGATCTTCGACGGGTCGTTGATCAGAATCGACTCGGACGGGATTTGCGTCGCTGCCTGGGAGTTGATCTCCGTCAGGAAGATGCCCACACCCGGAGCTTCGCCGGCAATCTTGATTTTGATGCCGGTCAGGTTGACGCCGCCACCCGGCGTGAGGCGTTCGTTGACCTTGCCCGAAGACACGTCGGTCAGCGTGTTGACATAGAGACCGGACGAGGCCATGCCAAGCACTGCCACTTCAATATCTTTCAGGGCGTCGCGCGTTTCGAGCGTGGGAGCTGCGTGCAGGTACAGGCTGTTCTTTTCGCTGTCCCAGCCGGCATGGTCGCCGATAAAGGCGCCGCCTACGCCCAGTCCGTTGTGCGTCAGCCCGAACTCCACCTGTTTGGCGTTGCGAACGCCCTCCAGCGCGATTTCCTTCAAAATCATATAAGACGCCTTCAGCGTAACGGCGTTGAGATCCGTTCGCCGCTCGACGGCAATAGCAATCAGGTCGTCGATTTTCTGCGACCCCGTAGATACGACACGACCGGAACGGTCGTCTTTGCGTGATGTAATCAGCAGATCGTAAAGCTCTATATTCACTTTGGTTTTTTGTGCCATAATGGTCTGTTTTATATATTGAATAATCATCTTATCGGTATGGTAGACAGTAGTTAGTAGTTAGCAGTCGGCATCGTGTCCTGACTGACATATAACCAACCGCTAACTACTGTCTTCTACTAACCGTTAACCACTACCTGTTCAGTCCGGTCACATGTATCGTCCACACTTTGGCTGTTCCGTTGGCGGCCGTCACCCGGTATTTGCGCGGTGCGGAGAAATCGCCCGGAACGCCCAGCCTCGGCGCGCCCTCGACCGGCGCAATGCTTGCAGCAGCCGACAGATAGAATTTACCCGTGATACTGCTTAGGGACACCTGTGCGCGGATGGCTTCGGTAAACGTACCGTCTGCCGCCGGCACCTGCAGTGTGCAGGTAACCGTCCCGGCATTGGAATCAATGACCCTGTTCTGTACCGGCAGATTTATCCATTTGACAATCTGCTCGCCGTCTATCCACACGCTGCCCGGATCCTTGTACCGGTATTCGAATGTCACATCGGTGATTTCGGCTTCCTCGAAAGCGGGCAGTTCGTCCAGTCCTGCCGTCAGGCAGGAGGTCATCATGCAGGCCATCATCCACAGCGGAAGGATGCCTGCCATTCGTTTCATGAATTTACTTTTCATTGTCATGTTATATTAATGTTCGACATATTACCAGCCCGGATTCTGCGGGCCGAGATTGGGATTGCGTTCGATCTGTCCCTGCGGAATCGGCAGCAGATAGCGCCGCTCTTCGCGGAAGGCGCGGGTTCGCGCGTTGCCGTGCGTCACCTCGCCTACGTAGAAAGATTTCCGGTCGTTGGTGATTTCGATGTAGGTGGGCGAAACGGTCAGTTCCCGTATCTTCCCACCCGGCTCGGCGCCGTAGTTGGCCGGTCCGCCGTGTTTACCCCAGCGCAGGAGCGACCAGTAGTAGTCGTTCTCCATCACTAATTCGATACGCCGCTCGCGCTGATACAGTTTCCAGGCGTCTTCGAGCGTCGAGGCGGTGGAAGGCGGCAGTTTGCCGTGCACCGTCCGCGTCTGGTTGCAAACCGCTACTGCATCCGCAACGTTGCCTTCGCCCATGCCGGCCAGCCAGAGAATGGCTTCCGCCTTGTTCAGGAGCGCACGACCGTAGCGCATGACAACATAGTGATAGTCGGACGGCGTTCCGGCCAGTATGCGGGGCTGCACATTATATACGCCCTTGCGGAAATAATAGTTAGTCAAACCGATATGGGGACCCAGGCCGCCGTTTACTTTGCGCCAGAGATTGCCGTTTACCGTCAGGCGGATTTCTTCGTTCCACCACGTATCGTCGTCGTGAACGATGGAAGCCTGGAAACGGGCATCGCGGTTCTTGTACATCAGGTCGCTGACGGAAACGTCGCCGGTCACCGTGCCATGAAAAAGCACTTCGTCCGCTTCACCCTCCGTCGCCCATGCCGGTGCGCCCTGCGTAATCGTCACATGGTTCCTGAACTGCGTGGATTCATCCCACCGGACGCCCTGCTGCGTAGCCTCGTCGATAACTTCGTATTCATCTATCAGGTTTTGTGTCGGCGCCCACCACAGCCAGCCGATAAACGGCTGCCCGCCGTTGGTCTGGAATAGCGGACCGTAACCGCTGCGGTTAAGTACATCGTTGTTCGTATTCGGCATCACGTTCTGCATCGGGGCGATGCCTTCCGTCGTGGTATTCGCCTTGTTGCGATAAATACAAAAGATCAGTTCACTGGAATAGCTGTCCTGCTCGGTAAAGATATTTCCGTAACTGGAAGCCAGCGAGCTGTTTTTGATATTGTCGACTGCCGAAACAGCCAGATGGAGCCATTCTTTACGTTTCGTCTGGTCAGGCTCGTAGGCCGCGCCCTGCAGAGCGATTTCCGAGAGGAACGCATTACCCGCATCGCGGGACAGGCCGCCGGAAACAGCCGTTTCCGGCAAATCGGGAATCGCCTCCTGAAGATCCTTAATCAGATAAGTATAACTTTCAGTCGTCGATTTCGTGGTAGGCAGCGCCAGGCCATTGGCCGTGGTATCGGCCGGCGACAGTACCCTGTCGACCCACACAAACCGTCCCATCGTACGCGCCTGCCGGTAATACAGCGCCGCGCGCAGAAACTTGCCCTTGGCGACTAATTCCCTCGATTCGCTTTCGCTAAGGCCGTTTCCGCTGTATTCCGCTGCCTTTTCGATAATCAGGTTGCAGCGGCGGATGTTGCCGAAGTCTCCGAATCCTCCCGAACCGTCGTAACGATCCATTTCATCCCGCACAAATCCGCCTGTTCCGTTGCTGTGGACGGAATTGCCGGTGCGTTCTTCCCAAGTAGTCTGGTTGCCGTTGACGTATCCGTACATCACGTCGCTGATAGTTCCGGTGACAAATGCATCGGCCGTAGCTTTTGAACCCCAGACGGTCGCTTCATCATAACTCTCGAACGGCTGCGTGTCCATTACGTTGCACGACGAAACCGCCCACAAAACGGCCGGTACAGCCAGCCATAACGTTCGTATTGCTTTCTTTATTTTCATATCTTTCCTGTTTTAAAATCCAATATTTACACTTACCGAATAAGTCCGTTCCATCGGATAGTCGTAGTTGTTCGTACTACCGTTTTCGGGGTCGAATCCGTATTTGGTAGCGGGCGACAGCGTGAACAGATTTTGTCCGCTCAATACGACATCCATCTTGTATATCCACTTGACGTTGCGCAGCAGTTTGGCCCGCAGGTCGTATCCTATCTGAAACGATTTCAGACGGAAATAGCGTCCGTTGACTAACCAGAAATCGGAAGTCTGGTAGTTGTTGTTGCCGTTGACGTTTGCATTCATGC
>JAISWC010000313.1 GCA_031271245.1 Tannerella sp.
ATACGGCTGGGGTATGAAAACGGCGGATATGCCGCCGCTACGACCGATTACTTTGTGCACGGCACGAATCCGCACGGTAGCGGTACAGCGTCCGGACCGCCGACCGTCACGAAATACACGTACTGGTTCGACGATGATGCCGCAAACGGCGTCAACGTCAGTTTCGCCCAGCCCGCTGCCACCCAGGTACTTGTGGAAAACATCCCGGCCACGTCGCTGACGGCGAACGAAACGCACACCTTCCATATCCGTTTCGACCGGAATGACGGCAAAAGCACGCTGCTGAGCGAGGCGTTCACGGCCACAAACAGCGTGATTATTTACGCTCCGGGACTGCTCCTGTCACAGACCAACCTTCAGCCCGGCGAAAGACTGGAAATAACAGGGAAAAATTTTACGTCGAACGGACAGGTTTCGTTCAGTTGCCTGTCGAACGGCGAATCCATTGATATTGTTCCCGTTTCTGCCGATGCAGCAGGTACAGTCACTTGCCTTGTAACTATTCCAAATGACTGTGCCGAAGGTTTGTACAATCTCTCTGCAACTGACCGGAGTACCGGAAAGACAGTTTCGGGCGTACAGTTTCTCATTAAACAGCCGGAAACACAACCGACGAACAGCCGCATCCATATATCCTATCCCAACAACCCGAATATTGTCTGCAAAACAGGCAACGAACTGATTGTATTATGGGACGATTTCATCGCGCTGGACAGGCGTTACCGGATTTTCCCCGAAGACGCCCTGCGTGAATACAGTTATTTCGTTGAACTGGAGCTGATGGATTCCCAAACGGAAGGCGGCGTTGTGGAAGACGGGGAACAGGCCGGCGTGGCGCCCCTCGAGAAGACCGAAAACTTTCAGTGTTCTTTTCATCCTGAAAATACGGGAACTTATCTGGTTCGAATCTGGGACAGGATAACCGGTCAATATGTGGAAAGCGCACCCTTTTTGGTAGAAACCAATGCAGGGCAGTTGAACCTTGTAAAAAAATGGGATTACAGCGCCGATGAACGATTAATAACGTGGCCCCTGAGAAAGAATGAACCCAAAGGCGTAGCTGCCGACGGCACAAGTCGTATTTATCTCTCCGTTTCACCTAAAGCGGGAACAAAATTTGTCGAACGTATTTCCGTTACCCTGAAAGATGAAAAAACAGGCTACGACAACCCGCGACTGTTGGGAAAAGTAATGCCGGCCACAGTTGCGGACGCTTACAGCGATGAAGCTAACAGTGCCAATTCTGTGACAGCCACGAACAATACAGCCGGACAGGATGAATACAGTTTCTGGTACGTTGCTCCCGACGATTTTACAGGCTCCGATGATGACGAGAACGAATCGACCCGCCTTGTCAAAGCCGTTTTCGACGTGACCTTTACCGACCATACGACAGCACGGGAGTACTGCTATATTGAGATTGTACGGCCGGCGCTGATGATGGTACACGGATTGGGGAGCAATCGCGAATGTTGGAACAATTTCTCGCTTCATGACGGTATAAAAGTAATCGCAAAAGACGGTTACATTAAAGACAATCGATTTATTATAGCAGAAGCAATTGATGTGTGGCCAAATACAACTTTTGAGCAAAATGCCCGTGGATTGCTGAACGTTATAAAACCAAAGACATCTCATTCAATGTTTGAAGCAATGAACATACAGATGATGTATAAAGGATATGCAAGCAATCGAGTGGATTATGTCTGTCACAGTATGGGAGGCTGCATATTGAGGTTCGCCGAAGAGTATTATCCCGGTATGTTTTACAGCCGGCGAAATTATGGAAAGGGATTTACTCATAAAGTGATCACGATTGATACGCCGCATAACGGTTCTCCATTGGCGGACCTGGTAGAACGTTTGACGAACTGGCTATACGATGATGTAAGCGAAGGTGGTTTCTTCGATACGGTGAAAGAGTTGATGGATATACGGAAAGTTCTCGCAGAAATTGTACTCGAAGCCTCCCTGTTCAAGAAGGACGCATTTTTCGAAGCCTACAAAACTCCTCCGGATGATTTGTTTAATACAGAGGAATGGATTTTCAGACCGACAGGTGCCGTATTGGATTTAAGGACATCTTACGGCGGTGTGAGATTTCACGAAACGCCACTGCGATCGCATCTGGTTGTGGGAGACCTCTTTCCGGACTATCCAAATGGAGGTTTGAGTCTAAATGCCATAGATGAGATGCTGGAAGCGGATACGTATTACGCCGCGGAAATAGCGAAATTTGAAATATTCCTGGATGCGGTAACGCTTGTCAAATTTGATCTGGCAGATCCTTCCGGGAAATTGAAAATACTTATCGACGAGGCAAATAATCTGTTAAAAAAGAAAGATTTGAAAAACCGAAATCTCAGGGTAATGCAGTTGTGTTATCAGATATTATCTATTGTATGTATATTGGGTGGTGAAGAAACGGAGAATTTCATACTGGATTCCGACGGAGTGGTTTCATATCTTAGCCAGTCGGCAGGTCTGAATGGAAATCTGGCTTCCAATGTATCGGTTTTTGAAGGTGCGCAAAGTAATCACATGACCATTGTAGATAAAAAGGAGATTGGGGAAACTGTTCAGCAATTACTGAATGCAAGTATTTCAGCCCAAAAGAATTCGCAGGATATATTTCAGTTGATACCCGCCTCTCCGCTTACCGGCATGCGTACCAGCAGTTTACAGTTAAGATCAGACCCGGAACCGCAGGAAGTTTCCATTTCCGAAGATGAGAACCGGTTGCAGATTCTGAATGTGGAACAGGGTGCGGACTTGGCGGTTGGGGATAATCTGCAGGTAAGCGTCCGAATCATCGGTCTGGAACACTTGACCCGGTTGCAGCTGACTTTCCAGGGAAAAAATTACTATGCCCCGGAATTTGCGGAATACGTCACATTTGATATTCCCGTCACCGGATACAATCTGCAAACGCAGTCGCTGTATGTCAAGGCGTATTACGATGACGGAAGCAGCACCTGGATGGTTTATGCGACGAAGGAGGTAGATGTAACGCCGAAGGAGAAAGCCGTCGAGCTGTATACGGATGAGGAGGTATATTATCTGTCCGAAAATGAAACCGTCCGTCCCCAATATACGATTGTCTTTCCCGACTTTGTTTTCACCGGACTGCGGAATACGGATATCCGGGCTGCCGTTACGGACGAAAACGTTGTCGGTTTCGATGCGGAGACATGTTCTTTTACCGGCAAAAAAGCGGGTACAACAGCCGTTGAACTCGCGTATGAGGATGTGACGCGCACGGTCTATTTCGTAGTGGAAGCGCCCGTGTATAAAGTGGAATCCGTAAGCGTGAACCCTGCGCAGCTTGAATTGCATCCGGAGCAAACCGGGCAACTGACTGCCACGGTAAGCCCGGAGAACGCAGCAAACCGTAACGTGACCTGGAGCAGCAGCGACACAGACATTGCGACGGTGAACGGCGAAGGCGTGGTAACGGGTATAGCAGCCGGTACGGCCACCATCACCGTTACCACCGAAGACGGCGGGAAAACGGCCACCTGCGAAGTGACGGTTGTTCCTGTTGATGATGACAACGATGACGATGACGACAATGACGACAACGGAAACGGGAACGGGAACGACAATGACGACAACGGGAACGGAAACGGGAACGGCAATGACAACAACGGGAACGGGAACGGCAATAACGGAGATTCGGATGAAGGTTCAACGGTTGGGATGGAGCCTCGGGACGCTACGCCCGGGCTGTATCCCAGTCCGGCCAGGGGGACGTGCTATCTGTACCTTCCCAAAGCCATGTTGGGCGGTCGGACGGAATATGCCGTTGTGTCGGTAGTCGGACAGACGGTGCAGCGACGGGCGATTACGGCGGAAACGACGGCCATAGACATTTCCGGCCTGGCGCCTGGCGTGTATATCGTAACGGTTATTCGTGAAAATCAGCGGATTTATCATCAGAAGTTAATAATCAAATAACCGTAATGGAATTGAAACGGCAAAGAAGATACGCTGCTCGGCGCAGGCTCCGCTACGTCGGGTTGGAAGCAAGCCTCCGGGCTTGCGGCAAAGCATGGAAACCGTTTTTTGCAGGGACTTGCAAGTCCCTGCTGTTGGACAAAGTTTCGCTTTGTTACATGTCCGGAGACATGCTTTTAGCCCGACGAAGGCAGAGCCTTCGCCGAGCGGGGGCCTTCGCCGGACGGGGCGGAATGAATGAGGAACGATAAATGAGATAAAAGGAGGAATCTGCGTCCTCCGCAGGGCGCAAGATGTTGCGTCTCTGCAAAACGCGGAGGCGAAGCCCGAAAAGCCTGACGCAGGGACAAAAACTAACATTGAAATGACATGGCCAAACAAAAAGGTAATGTAGTGACCCACGGATTGAGTGGGACGGTAGGCGGGATGCTTGTATTCCGCCAGTGGGCCGGCCGGACGATTGTATCGAAGATGCCGGCGGTGAGTGGGAATGTATCGGAAACGCAGCTGGCGCATCGCAGGAGGTTCCAGCGAGCGATCCTGTACAGTATGGGCGTGATGTCTGATCCGGAACTGGCTGCGGCCTACGGCGCGAAAGCCAAACCGGGACGGAGCGCGCGTAACGTGGCGGTAGCGGATTATTTCCATGCGCCGGACATCCACGAAGTCGACGTGACGGATTACCGCGGCCTTCCGGGCGACGTGATCCGCATTGAGGTAACGGACGATTTCATGGTGAAGGAAGTGAAGGTGGTCATCACCCGCGCGGACGGCACGCCGGTTGAGGAAGGCTACGCCACGCAGGAACCGGTCGGTTACGAGTGGAAGTATGTAGCTACGGTAGAGAATCTCACGCAGGAAGGAGACCGGATAGAAGTCTTCGCCTCCGACCTGCCGGGGAATATCTCGAAGAAGACAGAGGAGTTATAATCCCTGTTTGCAGTGTGTTTGTATTGCCTCCGTGTATCTGTAAAACGGGTATACGGAGGTTTTTTGTGCCATTTAAAATTCGTAAAATAATCTATTGAAATGCGAATCACCCTCTCCGAATTTCCGTTTTCTTAACCAAAAACCCCCGATTGGGCATCCTAAAGGATCTGTATAGGATCTGTATAGGATGTGTATAGGATCTCCATAGGCATCGTTTCGGCTCATTTTAACGTATGGGAATCAATTTTTGATTTTATATCAAAATATCCATTAATTGGTGGAAGTTATCTCATTCTCCATTCTCCCTGTATCCTAAAAAGTTACAGTCGGGCGCTGATGGCGGCGCTATCCTTTTCGTAGCCGGGTTTCTTCAGCAGGGCGAACATGTTCTTTTTGTAGGCTTCCACGCCGGGCTGGTCGAACGGATTGACGCCTAAAACATATCCGCTGATGCCACATGCTTTCTCGAAGAAATAGAGCAACTGCCCGATGTACCGGGCATTGACTTCGGGCAGGGTGATCCGGATATTCGGTACGCCGCCGTCCACATGCGCCAGTTGCGTGCCCAGTTCGGCCATCCTGTTGACCTCGTCCACCCGTTTGCCGGCCAGATAATTCAGTCCGTCCAAATCGGCCTCATCCGCAGGTACCCGCACTTTGTGGTCGGGATTTTCTACCGAAATCACCGTCTCGAAAATGGTACGTTCGCCCTCCTGCATCCACTGTCCCAGGGAATGGAGGTCGGTCGTGAAGTCGACCGAAGCGGGGAAGATGCCTTTGTGTTCCTTGCCTTCGCTTTCGCCGTAGAGCTGTTTCCACCATTCGCCGATGTAATGGAGTTTGGGATGGAAGCCGGCCAGGATTTCGATTTTCTTTCCGGCGGCATAGAGGGCGTTGCGTGTGGCGGCGTAGAGGGCGGCAATGTTTTCGGCAAAAGGCGTTTCGACACCGGTAGCCTTTTCCATCGAAACGGCTCCGGCTACCAGCTGACGGATGTTGACGCCGGCCACGGCAAGGGGCAGCAATCCTGCGGGAGTCAGCACCGAGAAGCGTCCGCCGATATCGTCGGGAATGACGAAGGTACGGTAACCTTCCTGCACGGCCAGCGTGCGGAGTGCGCCGCGCGCCTGATCCGTGACGGCTATGATGCGCTTTCGGGCTGCTTTCTTGCCGACGGCCTTTTCCATCTGTTTCTTCAGGATGCGGAAAGCCAGCGCCGGCTCGGTCGTCGTGCCGGATTTCGAAATATGAATGATCCCGAACGACTTTCCTTTCAGCAGTCCGGTCAGTTCATACAGGTAGTCTTCGCCGATGTTGTGTCCGGCATAAAGCAGTACGGGATTGTAGCGTTCGCGCTGCAACCAGTCGAAACTGCTGTTCAGCGCATCCGCCACGGCCTTCGTACCCAGGTAGCTGCCCCCGATGCCCGTCACGACCACGAACTCGCACCTGGCGCGCAATGCGGCGGCGGCGTCTTCGATTTCCTCGAGCGCGTCTTTCGTGATGGAAGAAGGGAGATGCAGCCAGCCCAGGAAATCGCTTCCCGCGCCGCTGCCGCTGTGTAATGCTTCCAGACTTTTTGTCACCGACGATTCAAAGGCAAATACCTGTTCCCGCGTGACGGCGTTCAACGCCCGGTCAATGTTCAAACGAATGGTGTCCATCTTTTTCTATTTAAATGTTTCAGTTAATTGTTCCAGCGCCGTGACCGGTGATTTCTGTTCGTACAGGATGCCGTATAGCGCATCCAGGATCGGCATGTCGGTCTGAGACTTCCGGTTGATTTCATAAATACGCTTGACGCCGTAATATCCTTCGGCAATCATTTCCATTTCGAGCTGGGCGGTTTTGACCGAATAACCCTTTCCGATCATGGTGCCGAACGTGCGGTTGCGGCTGAAGCGCGAGCAGGCCGTGACGAGCAGGTCGCCCAGGTAAGCCGAATTGGTGATGTCGCGTTCCACCACGTGCACGGTATCCAGGAAACGCCGCATTTCCCGGATGGCGTTCGACAGGAAAACGGCCTGGAAATTGTCTCCGTATTTCATCCCGTGATAGATGCCGGCGACAATGGCGTACACGTTTTTCAGTACGGATGCGTATTCAATCCCCGTCACGTCCTGCGAGCACGAACTTTTCAGGTATGGGTTGTCGAATATGCGGCAAAGCTGTCCGGCACGTTCCTGGTCTTTGCAGGCAATGGTCAGGTAGGACAGCCGCTCCATTGCGATTTCTTCCGAGTGGCAAGGCCCCGCAATAATCGCCAGATGTTCTTCCGGAATGTCGTAGTACCGGATGAAATAATCGGTAACCAGCATGTTCTCGTCCGGAACGATCCCCTTGATGGCCGAAATGACGAACTTGTCCTTCAGGGGGGTTTTCAATTTTTTCAGGTGCTGTTTCAGGAAAGGCGACGGTGTGACGAAGATAATCGTGTCCGAGTCCTTGACGGCCTGATTGATGTTGGCGTAAAAGGTGATGCGATCGGTGTCGAACGTGATGCTGGGGAGGTAGGCCGGATTGTGTTTCATCCGCCTGAAGTCTTCGATGCGGTCGGGACGGCGCATGTACCAGTTGATTTGCGGCTGTGTCGACAGGATGATCTTCGCGAGCGCGGTCGCCCAGCTTCCTCCGCCGAAGATGGCTATTTTTCCGGGAAAATTCATCAGGACTGCACTTGTTGGCCGGAGACAGCCTCGATCCACGCTTCTACTTCACGGGCGGAAGGATTCTCCAGTTCCAGTTTATATTTTTTGTTGATGTCGAACAGCGCCTGACGGACGAGCTGGGGATTGGCGCCGGCGAGCGATGCCACCGTCGGAAAACCGGCTTTTTGCAACACCGGCGCCCAGGCTTCGGCGATGCCGCAGGCCGCATATTTTTCCGGAGGGTCTTTCCGGGCCGGCTTTTCCGGACGCATCTGCGGAAACAGCAGCACCTCCTGAATGCTCTCCTGACCGGTCAGGAACATGGTCAGGCGATCCATTCCGATGCCCATGCCGCTGGTGGGCGGCATACCGTATTCCAGCGCCCGCAGAAAATCTTCGTCGATGTACATCGCTTCGTTATCGCCTTTTTCCGACAAGCGCAACTGTTCTTCGAAACGCTGCCGCTGGTCGATGGGGTCATTCAGTTCCGAGTAGGCGTTGGCAATTTCCTTTCCGTTAATCATCAGTTCGAAGCGTTCCGTCAGTTCGGGACGGACGCGGTGACGCTTGGTGAGCGGACTCATCTCGACGGGATAGTCGGTGATGAACGTCGGCTGAATATACGTATGTTCGCATTTTTCGCCGAAGAGGACGTCAATCAGTTTGCCTTTGCCCATCGTCTCGTCCTGTTCCACGCCGAGCCTGTCACATGCGGCGCGCAGTGCGTTTTCATCCATGCCGCCGATGTCGACGCCCGTATGTTCCCGGATGGCCTCCGTGATCGTTACCCGCCGGTAGGGCGGCTTGAAATCAATCTCCCGGTCGCCGATTTTCACCGCCGTATCGCCCAGTACGTCCATGCAGACCCGTTCGAGCAACTGTTCGGTGAACTCCATCATCCACAGGTAGTCTTTGCAGGCCACGTAGATTTCCATGCACGTAAATTCCGGGTTGTGCGTACGGTCCATCCCTTCGTTGCGGAAGTTGCGGCTAAATTCATAGACGCCTTCAAAACCGCCGACGATCAGGCGTTTCAGGTACAGTTCGTTGGCGATGCGCAGGTAAAGCGGGATGTCCAGCGCGTTGTGGTGCGTGATGAACGGACGGGCGGCAGCGCCTCCGGGAAGAGTCTGCAAAACAGGCGTGTCGACCTCGATGTATCCTTTTTCATTGAAGAATGCACGCATGGAATTGAATATTTTCGTACGCTTGAGAAAGAGATCCTTCACGCCTGCGTTCACGATCAGGTCTACGTAACGCTGGCGGTAGCGCTGCTCCGGGTCGGAGAAGCCGTCGTAGACGACGCCGTCCTTTTCCTTGACAATGGGCAGGGGACGCAACGACTTCGACAGGACGGTCAGTTCCCGGGCGTGGACGGAGATTTCGCCCATCTGCGTGCGGAAAACGAATCCCCTGACACCGACGAAATCGCCGATGTCGAGCAGTTTCCTGAAAACCGTGTTATACAGTTCGGTATGGTTTTCGTCCGGACAGAGGTCGTCGCGCGTGAGGTAAACCTGGATGCGTCCGGTAGCATCCTGCAATTCCATGAAAGAGGCTTTTCCCATGATGCGACGGCTCATAATCCGCCCCGCGACGGTCACCTGGCGGGGTTCGGCGTCGTCCCTGAACGACGCCTTGATTTCGCCGGCATATCCGTCAACGGCAAAGGCTGCGGCAGGATAGGGGTCGATACCCATCCGGCGCAATTGTTCCAGACTGTTGCGCCGGATGATTTCCTGTTCGCTTAATTCCAATATGTTCATTCTTTTATTCTCTTTAAAGTATGCCGCAAAAGTACAAAATTCACAAAATCCCTTCACGGGATGGACGTCATCTCTTCACCCGAAGTGACATTCAACGTTTTCCTGTAGAGCCGGGGATCGTCCAGCACGCTCAGCGCCTTTTCCAGCGCCCTGTCCTCCTTCAGGCTCTCGATGACCTCTCCCTTCCGGTAATAATACCGTTTCACGATTTCGACTGCAATCAGTTTCCTGATCTGTTTTTCGTAACGGACCAGATCCTTCTCCAGATTCGGCGTCAGCTTCGCCTCCAAATCGGCAAACAGCGCCGGATCATCCTTCGTATAGCCTTCGATTTCGGCTACTTCCTTCAGGCTATTCAGCATTTTCTCGCTCTGACGGTCATAGGAAAAGTCTTTTTCCTTGAGATATTTCTTGAACGCTTCATAATCCTTGTCCGAATACACAAATTCCTCTGCCGGAGGAAGGGTTTTATGCTTCTGCGCCCATTGCGTCACGTAGTCAAACAGCGCATTGTCGCTGGCCAGATAATACAGCATCGTGGGCGTTTGCAGGTCTTCCACCTCAAAGTCGGGACGGATGCCGCCGCCGTCGCGTACCGGCCGGCCGTTCGAGGTATAGAAGACGGAAGTCCGGCTGTCCGGGATGACCGTGACGCTGCCGTCCGCCTGCCGGTGCGTATAGTCTATCGCCTGGATGCACCGTCCGCTCGGGATGTAATATTTGCTGATCGTTACTTTCACCTTTCCGTCGTACGGCAAGTCGCGCGTGCTTTGCACCAGTCCTTTCCCGAAGGAGCGTTCGCCGACCAGTATGGCGCGGTCCAAATCCTGCAATGCGCCGCAGACAATCTCGGCCGACGAGGCCGATTCGCCGTTAATCAGCACGGCCAGCGGCATCACCGTATCGATCGGTTCCAGGGGTGTGCGGTAGACCCGGTCGCGCTGTTTGATTTTTCCGCGCGTCGAGAGTACTTCCTTCCCTTTCGGAACAAAGAAATTTACGATCTGCACGGCCCCGTCCAACAGGCCGCCGCCATTGTTCCGCAAATCCAGTATCAGCGACTGTATCTGATGGTTCTGTTTCAAATCTTCAAAAGCGGCTTTCACTTCCTGAGCGCTCTTGTCCGTGAAGCCCTGCAGGTAAATGTATCCCGTATGATTCCCGCGTACGCCGTAATAAAGCACCTGGTCGACTACAATTTGCCTGCGAACGAGTTCTACCTTGCGGGGCTTTTTCTCGCCCGGACGCTGTATTTTTACCGTTAACTTGGAATTGGGTACGCCTTTGAGCAAATTGCTTATCTGCTCGCTCGAAGACTTGCTTACGTCCGCCGTATCCACCGCCAGGATGACATCGCCCGCTTTCAGTCCGGCCAGCTGCGCCGGCATGCCTTCATAGGGTTCATCAATCACTACGTCTTCGTTTCGCTGGCGGATGATCGCCCCGATACCGCCATATTCGCCGGTGGCAATGAACTTGAGATTGTCCATGCGTTCTTCCGGGAAGTATTCCGTATACGGATCCAGCCCTTTCAGCATGGCGTCGATTCCTCTGCGGACGGTCTTCTCCGCGTCCAGCGAATCGACGTAAAACATATCCACCTCTTTGAGCAGGGAATTGAAAATCTCCAGCTGCTTGCTGACTGCAAAACGATTCTCATCCTGAGCCTGCGCAGATTCCCGTCCGCACCACCACAAGCACAGACAAAGTATACCGATTGATTTTATTCGTGACATATTCATTAATAAATTGAAGTTGCAAAAGTAGTCAATTTTATGGCTGCCGTATGATGTTCTCTTTGATTTTTAATTTTATTTGCTCCCACCGGTCGCCGGGAATCTGAGGCCCGACCGTTTCAATCACATGGCCGGCCAGCAGGGCGCCCACCCGCGCAGACTGCTCCAGGGAAGCGTTTACGGACTGTCCGTAGAGGAATCCTGCGGCAAAATTATCGCCGGCGCCCGTCGTGTCGACCGGATTTCCTCCCGATGCGGGCACAGCAATGACTCCTTCGCAGCTTCCAACCAGCGCTCCTTTTTTCCCGACAGTGACGACCGATAGGTCCACCTGTTCCGAAATCTTCTGCACGGCTTCTCCGGCCGGCAAACCGGTATAGGCTTCCGCCTCGCTTTCATTGGAGAAAAGAATTCGTACATACCGGGGAATGACTTCCTGCAACAGGTCCCTGAAACCGTTGACAATATTGAAGTTCGACAGGTCCAGCGCCACTTTCAGTCCCAGTTTGTCTATCCGTTGCAGGACGGGCAGAAACAGGGCTTCGTTGGAAATCAGATAACCCTCGATGTATACGCAGTCGTAGGCGCGTAACGTTTCGTCCGCAATTTCCGAAGCGGAAAGCGTGGCCGCCGGCCCGAGAAACGTAGCCATCGTCCGTTCGCCGTCGGGCGATATCAGCACCGTAGAACAACCCGAAATGCCTTCCGCATGAACAAAGTAAGGCGTTACACCGGCTTCGCGGACAGCCCGTTCGTAGTATGCTCCCGTTTCGTCCGAGCCGACTTTCCCGACGTATCCGACCTCCGCTCCCAGACGCGCCAGCGCCCGCATCGTGTTACATACCGACCCGCCCGGCGCCTTGTCGCGTTTCAATCCCTGCTGCGCCTGATGGATGGTCCGCATTTGCGCTTCCCCGATCAAGTCCATCGCCCCTTTTTTCATGCCCATTTTCACCAGCGTATCATCGCTTTCCAAACGAAGAAGCACGTCCAGCAAAGCATTTCCGATTCCTAAAATTTTCATCTCATCCCAAATTTTCCCACAAAGATATGGCATATTTGGAAAAATACCCGTACTTCCGCCCCGCAATTTCCGGAAAACGAAAAAGACGCGAACTTCTTCCTTACGGGATTGCCCGGAAATAAACCGTACGAATTTACGGGAGATGCTTCTTTTGACATACTCTTTTTGGGGAAAAGAATGAGAGGATTTCCCTGATTATACGGGAAATCCTCTCGTCATGATGCGTGAATTTAAAATTACCGGCGGCTAATGCCTGACGACTTTCTTCGTCCATCCGTCTTCACTTTTTACAATATAGACGCCTTGAGGCAAATTGTTCAGGCTGATTGTCGTAA
>JAISWC010000316.1 GCA_031271245.1 Tannerella sp.
ATTTCCAGCGTGTACGACCGGGAAACGATGGTGCCCGGCGTTCCGAAGATGCCGATGTGTTTAGTCCGGCTAAGGAGGTCTACGACTTCGACGGTGGGGCGTATGATGCCCAGCACCCGCCGTGCGGGGTCGATACGGGGCAGGTCTCGCTGCTGGATGGTTCGCAACGCTTTGGCCGAGGCTGTGTTGCAGGCCAGAATCACTAACGGGCAGCCGGCATTGAAAAGGTACTGTACGGACTGGCGCGTAAACTGGTAAACCACTTCAAACGACCGCGTTCCATAGGGTGTCCGGGCGTTGTCGCCCAGATACAGGTAATCGTATTGCGGCAGCCATTCGCGTATCTTTTCAAGAATGGTCAACCCGCCGTAGCCCGAATCAAAAATCCCAATGGGAATGCTTTTATTCATCTGCTTCCATCAAAAAAACTGAAAGTTGAAAATCGGGAATACTTCATTCTCAATTTTCAACTTTCAATTAAAAATGCCCCAGGTTCGCTATTTCAGTCCCAGTTTGGCCTTTACAAAGGGCGTGGCGTCGACGGCTGTGCTTCCGACATAAAGCAATACTTGCGGATCAAGGATGACGGCATATCCCTTTTCATCGCCTACCGCCTTGATGGCGTTCTGCACTTTTTCCTGAATGGGGGCGTACAGTTCTTTTGCCTGCCTTTCCATGTCCTGGCGGGCACTGGGAACATAGTTCTGAATCCGGGTATCCAGATCCTGGATGTCCTGCTGGCGGCGCAGTTTGATATTTTCCGTCAGCGAGTCCTGTTGCGCTATATAATCCGCATATTTCCTCTGATATTCATCCGTCATGACCTTTAAATCCTTCTCATACTGTTCATTTAAAGTGGCCAGTTTGGTTTCTACCTCCGAGATTTCCGGCATCGCATTGAAAATTTCCGACTGATTTACAATGGCAATCTTCACTTCCTGCGCACAAATTCCCAGCGGGATCAGCGCCAACCATAGAACTATTAATCTTCTCATTTTAGCTATCATATTTAATTTGTTATTTGTTTCTCAAATGATTTGCGTGCAAATGTACGCATTTATTTTGAATATCCTAATTTTACGAGCACTTCATTGCTGATGTCTATTTTCGGCGAAGCGAAAATCAGGCTCATGGCCGATGCGCGGTCGACAACGGCCTGATAGCCCTTGTCTTCGGCGATTTCCTTCACGGCCTCGTAAATCTCGTCCTGAATCGGCTTCATCAGGCTGTTCCGTTTCTGATACAGTTCGCCTTCCGCCCCGAAGTAGGTGCGTTTCATGTCCTGCGCTTCCTGCTCTTTCTTGACGATCTCCTCCTCGCGCTTGCTTTTCATTTCTGCCGAAAGAAACACCAAATCGCTTTGATAGCTCTTGTACATGTTCTGAGCTTCCTGTTGAAGCGCTTCCACTTCGTTTTGCCACTTCTTCGACAGTTGCGACAGTTGCTCGTTGGTCATTTCGTATGCCGGAATATTTTTCAAAATATATTCCATATCAATCAGCGCAAATTTCTGCGCCGTGGTTGCCAGTGAAAATAACACCAGCATCGCTGTTAATAAAACACTTTTCCGTTTCATAAGTCATTCTTTATTTATGATTTCGTATCCTGGACTGCAAAGATAGGCAAGAGTTTTATCCATCGTACCGGATTACGTTAAATTAACAGGACATGCGCACGAAATAAACCGTCCGACAAACCGATCTCAATTCTCTATTCATAAGGAGGTATAGGGTGCACCCTTTTTTTCTTCGGGGAGGAAATACATGAACATTGTGTTTTGCGGAATGAATTTTTCGTGTAACTTTGTGCCGCAAATTAAGCTACTGTTGGATTTAACGGAGATTGACATAACGGATATTTTGCCGCAACGCCCCCCCTTTATTATGGTGGACCGGTTGACGTATTATGACCCGCGGAAAGCGATTACGCTGTACACCGTTCGCGAGGAGCATTTCTTTTGTGCTGGCGGCAAGCTCGAAGAAGCCGGGCTGGTGGAGAACATCGCCCAAACCTGCGCGGCGCACACGGGCTACGAAACCAGATACGGTCTGCAGGGCGACGGCGCCATCAAGATCGGACTGATCGGCGCCATCAGGAAGATGGACATCCGGCGCGCTCCGCGTACGGGCGAGCAGTTGGAAACGACCGTCGTCGTGGTGGAAGACATCTTTTCCGTCTCGCTGGTGGAAGCGGAAGTAGCCATTGGCGGCGAAGTCATTGCCACGTGCGAGATGAAGATATTCTTAACCGAAATAAATGCCGGATGATGGAAGAAACGCGGTTGAAAACGTCGAAGGAAATCGAAGTGCGGTTTAGCGAAGTGGATTCGATGAACATTGTCTGGCACGGTTCGTATGCCCTTTATTTTGAGGACGCGCGCGAGGCGTTCGGAAAAATATTCGGACTGAGCTATCGGCAGTATTTTGCAAACAACTGCTACGCGCCGCTGGTGGAGCTGCATTTCAATTACAAACATCCCCTGTTTCACGGGCAGCGGGCGCGTGTCGACATCGCCTACCGCAATGTCCCGGCAGCCAAAGTCATTTTCGACTACGAAATTCATCTCCTCCCGGACAACAGCCTCGTGGCCACCGGTTCCTCCACCCAGGTGTTTTTAGACAAAGATTTCCGGCTTCTCTGGAGCAATCCGCCTTTCTATGAAGCCTGGAAGAAAAAATACAACCTCCTATGACGACCCTTTTGAGTGACAATATTGTATCGGCGCTGGGCTTCACGACGGACGAAAACTTCCGCAAGGTCAGAGACGGCGTCAGCGGACTGATGTACTTCGACGGGCAGCTGCCGGGCGTATCCGAGCCGTTTGTGGCGTCGGCCATCGACGGCGCGGCGCTGGACAGCGCCTTCCACGCCCTGCCCCGTGCGGCGGAGAAACGCTATACCCGCCTCGAAAAGGCCGTCATTCTCTCGGTGACGAACGCGCTGAAGGGGTTGCCCGTAGACCCGGCCGGCGAGAGGGTACTCTTTATCCTTTCCACCACGAAAGGCAACATCTTCCTGCTGGATTCGGCCGAAAGCGGGGGTTACGAACCGGAGCAAGTCTGTCTCTGGCGTTCGGCCGAACTGATTGCCGGCTACTTCGGCAACCCGAACGCGCCCCTTGTCGTCTCCAATGCCTGCATATCGGGCGCTTGCGCCCTGATGGCCGCTCAGCGGGCGTTGCAGGCCGGGCGTTGTGAGTACGTCATCGTGGCCGGCGCCGACATGCTGTCACGTTTTATCATTGCCGGCTTCCAGTCGTTCAAGGCGCTCTCACGGGAAAGTTGCAGACCCTTCGACGCCTGCCGTTCCGGTCTGAACCTCGGCGAGGTGGCCGCTACGCTGATCGTGACGGAAAAGCCGGAAGCGGCGCTGCAGACCGGCGAAGTCGTCCTGACGGCCGGCGCCGTGTGCAACGATGCCAATCACATCTCCGGCCCCTCGCGCACGGGCGAAGGCGCCTACCTGGCGCTGAAGCGCGTCCTGTCCGGCGTCGATACCGGCGAACTGGCGTTCGTCAACGCCCACGGAACAGCCACACTCTATAACGACGAGATGGAAGCCATCGCCATCCACCGCGCCGCCCTGCAGGACGTCCCGGTAACGAGCATGAAGGGCTATTTCGGACATACGCTCGGCGGCGCGGGCGTGCTGGAGAGCATCGTCTCCACCCGTGCGCTACGGGAGGGGATTGTCCTGAAAACACCCGGCTTCGACACGCCGGGCGTCTCGCGACCGCTCCGGATGGTCACCCGCACGCAGCCGGTCAGGGGATGCCGGTGCATCAACATGCTGTCGGGGTTCGGCGGATGCAACGCCGCCCTGCTGTACACGCTTAAATGTGAAGAGGGATGGAGATTCAGGTGAAAAAACATATCCGGATTGTGCCGGGAAAAGTATGGCTGAACGGGACGGCCGGGTTCGAATCCGCCTCGAACGGAGATGTCCGGGCATTCCTGACGGAAGTCTATCAGTGGCTGGGGGTGGACTGTCGCAGGTTCTTCAGAATGGATCTGCTGTCGAAACTGGGATGGCTGGCGTCGGAATGGCTGATGGCGGAGTTTGACCCCGAACAGCCGAGGGAAGATACGGGCATCGTCTTTTTCAACAGTTGTTCCTCGCTGGATGCCGACCGCCATTTCCAGGAGACCATCCGGAACCCGGAAGCCTGTTTCCCCAGCCCGGCGGAATTTGTCTACACCCTGCCGAACATCGTGGCGGGCGAGGTCGCCATCCGCCACAGGATACACGGCGAGACGGCTTTTTATATCCTTTCTCGTCCGGACTTCCGCCGGATGACGGCCATCCTGTACGACACGCTGGTGTCCACCGGGCTGAATTACCTGCTGGCCGGCTGGCTCGAAGCCTGCGGCGACACGCTGGACGCCCGTGTCATGCTGCTCTGCAGCGGGGAGAATGGAGAATGTAGAATGGAAAATGGGGAATGGAGCGACGCAAAAGTATTCCAGCTGCGTTGTGCTGCCGCACTCGCCCCGCTTCTGGGTGGAGAGGGCGGTCGGAGAACGGATAAAGCACGGGAACAAAACGCCCGTGCCGACTATCAATAATCAACAATTAATAATTAAATAGACATGGATGAATTGATTTTAGAATTGAAACAGGAAATTATCAAGGTATTGAATCTGGAGGGCATTACACCGGCAGACATTGCGGACGACAGCGAACTGTTCGGCGCAGGGCTGGGGCTTGACTCCATCGACGCGCTGGAACTGATCGTGCTGCTGGAGAAGAACTACGGCATCAAACTCAAAGACCCGGCGCAGGGCAAGGAGATATTCAAGTCCGTCCGCACCATGGCCGACTATGTGGCGGCTCACCGGATTAAGTAATGCGAAACAGACAAAACTTAACCGTGTCGGATTCTTTCCCTGCGGCGTGGGGAGACTTTCCGACCGTGCCGGAAGACTTTTTTTCCGAAAACGTTGTTGTATGCCATTAATTTTTTATTACTAAGTGATACGAAATAAACAGGATATGGATGTGTATGTGACCGGCGCCGGCATCGTCTCCGCCATCGGGACGGGCAGGCAGGCAACGCTGGACGCCCTGCGCGGGGAGCGTTCCGGGGTGGAGCCGGTGCGTTATCTGCGGACAGCCCATACCGGACTGCCGGTCGGCGAAGTGAAATACAGTAACGCCGAGATGCGGGAGATGCTGCGGATTGCACCCGGAGAGGCCATGATCCGTTCGTCGCTGCTGGGCATACTGGCGGTCGACGAAGCGCTCCGGCAGTACGCCCCGCTCGGCGACCGGGACGAAACCCTGCGTGTGGCGCTGATCTCGGGCATTACCGTGGGAGGAATGGACCAGGTGGAAAACATGTATGACGACTTTGTCGGGACGGATACGAAGAACGATTACATCGCGCTGATTGATTGCGGAGCGTGCACGGAACAGATTGCGGACTATTTCGGCGGGTTCCGGATGACGTCAACCATCGTCACCGCCTGCTCGTCGTCGGCCAACGCCGTCATGACAGGCGTCGACCTGCTCAGGGAAGACCGGGCGGACGTGGTCGTGGCCGGCGGGTGCGAATGTCTGTCGCGCTACCATGTGAACGGATTCAACACGCTGATGATTCTCGACCGCGAGACGTGCCGTCCGTTCGACCGCCGGCGCGCCGGCATCAACCTGGGCGAAGGCGCCGGATACCTTGTCCTCGAGCCGGCGGAAGCAGCCCTGCGGCGCGGCGCGCAGCCCCTCGCGAAAATCTCCGGCTTCCGCAACGCCTGTGACGCCTATCACCAGACGGCTTCCTCGCCGGAAGGCCTGGGCGCCTACCTGGCCATGAAGGGAGCGCTGGACGACGCCGGCCTCGCGCCGGGCGACATTGACTACATCAACGCGCACGGCACGGGTACGCCGAACAACGATCTGACCGAAGGACTGGCCATCATGCGGCTCTTCGGCGAACGCATCCCGCCGGTCGCCTCCGTCAAGGCCTTCACCGGACATACGACCAGCGCCGCCGGCAGCCTCGAAGCCGTCATATCGCTGCTGGCGCTCCGGCACGACTTTCTTCCGGTGAACCTGAACTTCCGCGAGCCGATGGAGGAACATTCCTTCGTCCCGGTCACCGACCCCTCGCCCGGCCGTCCCCTTCGCCACATCCTTTCCAACTCGTTCGGATTCGGCGGTAACAGTTCTTCCATTATATTCTCCAAAATCTGAAACATGTCCGTTTATATACAGTCTGTCAGTCAAATCTCGGCACAGTTGCCTCTGTCCGACGCATGGTTCGAGGCGCCCGTTTATCATGAGGCCGACCGGGTCGCCACACTCGACCCGGATTTCACGGCCAGCCTCTCGCCCGTCCAGTCGCGCCGGATGTGCCGCCTGCTCAAGCGTGTCATCGTCACCTCCCGCACCGCCCTGAAAAGTGCCGGCGTGGAAATGCCCGACGCCATCATCAGCGGCACCGGCCTGGGATGCATTGACAATACGGAGAAGTTCCTCCACGCCATCCTGAAAAATGGGGAGCAGTATCTTCAGCCGACGTATTTCATGCAGTCCACGCACAACATCATCAGCTCGCTGATTGCCATCGACCTGAAATGTCACGGCTATAACAACACCTACGTACACCGCGGCGTCTCGTTCGAACACGCGCTGCTGGACGCCCTCCTCCAGTTTCGGCAGCGGCGGATACGGACGGCGCTGACCGGCGGGTACGACGAAATAACGGATTATTTCTACCTTTTCCTCGGACGGCTGGGAGAGTGGAATTTCACGTATGCGCCTGCCGTATCGCCTAAGCAGCGATGTTTTGCCGGCGAGGCTGCCGTCAGCATGTTGCTGAGCGACGAGTGCAGCGAACGCACGCTCTGCGAAATCAACGGCGTGGAACTCCTTTTCCGTCCTTCCGCCGCCGACATGTGCCGCGTGCTCGACACGCTCCTGACGCAGGCCGGCTGTTCGCTGACGGACGTCGACGCCGTCATGACGGGGGTGAACAACCATCCGCAGAACGACCCGGTGTACGAAGCAGCCGCTGCCGGCCTGTTTGCCGGCCGTCCCCAAGCGCAGTACAAGCACCTGTTCGGTCACTCCTTCACCTCTTCGGCGCTGGGTATCTATGCCGCGGCCGTGTGCCTCCGCAATGGACGTATCCCGGCACACCTGATGACCGCCCGCGAAGAAGCGCTCGACCCGGTCCGGCGCATCCTGTTCTACAACCACTACAACAACACGTCTCATTCCCTCACGCTTCTTTCGCGATGCTGAAACTCCTGCTCTATTCCACCGTCCAGTCCCTCTGCCTGGTGTCGGGGCAAATCTTCCTGAAGATTGCCATGACGCAGACGGGCAAATTCAGCCTCACCTGGCACTTTGTCCGGGATGCGCTCACGACGTGGCAGCTGGCCGCTTCGGGACTGTGTATGGCGCTGGCCTCGCTGCTCTGGTTCCATATCCTGAAACATTACGAGTTTTCGGTGGCCTATCCCATGATAAGCATCAGCTATCTCTTCGGTCTGCTGGCTGCCATCTTTATCTTTCACGAACCCGTCCCGCTCACGCGGTGGATCGGAGTACTGCTGATCATGGGCGGGGTGTTCCTGGTAACGAAATGAATGAAGAATGAAGCCGTCCGGCAATGTATGATGTATCTTATGGAACCGATTTATTTCTTTATCGCATTAGCCCTTATCTTTCTTCATTTATATAAGAAATGTTTTTTATGTGCGTTGACAGTTTGCCTGGCAACAGTTCCGGGCAATGCCGGAGTGACATTGCTTCGCGACGGCGTGGCGTTGGCGCAGTATGCTTTTACTTCGACGGGATGGGCTACGTTTGGTATCGTATTGCCGGAGGGACAGGCGACCGACGGCCTGGCAGTGGGCGCACTTCCTACGCAGACCGACGTCAAGAACCGGTGGGAGGACGGCTCTATCCGCTACGCCATCCTGACAGCCAAAGTCACTGCCGCCGGGATATATGACATCCGTGAGGCGGCGGTGTCCGCCGGTTCGTTTACGCCTGTTGCGCCTGCCGCCCGGCTCGATCTGACCATCGAGGGTGCGCATGACATCTCCACGGTCACGGCTTCCGCGCAGGGTCCGGATGTATGGCTCGACGGCCCGTTAGTCCGGGAATACCGTATCAGGGACATCCCTCAAAACGACGGCGCAGCGCATCCTTTCCTTTCCAATATCTGGGACGTAAGGATGTACAGCGACGGTACGGCGCGTGTGGATGTGACGGTGGAGAATATTCGCGATGTTGCCATAGCCGGCGGAGTGGTTTAC
>JAISWC010000199.1 GCA_031271245.1 Tannerella sp.
GACGGACAGATCACGGTCTATATCAACGGCGTGCTCCGGAACACCGGAACCTCTCCCGTCAGGGAAGGATACATCGGACTGCAAAGCGAAGGCAGCAAAATCGCCTTCCGCAATATGACCGTCAGTTGAATACTTGCAGACGGAACGGAGACGCAGCCCTCAACGTTCGGCAGGAACATGAATCTCTACCGTAGCGCCAGCGCCTTGTCGATTACGGCGGCCGTTTTCCCGAAACCTGTATCGAGCACCTGTTGAGGCGTGCCTCCGTTCCAGTAGGAAGCATTGAAAAGCTCCAGCGACAGGGCGCCCCGGAAACCGGCCCGGTAGAGTGTCGGAATGACCTCGTCGAACGGACATATCCCGTCGCCCGGATAGACGCGATCCGAATCCCGGACGGTTTCCGCCGGAATATCGCCGGGATAGTCGTTGATATGAAACACCGGCAGACAGGCGCCGTTGAGCAGCGACAGGGCGCCGAACGGATTGCCGCCTGCGTGCAGATGGTAGAAATCAAGTAACAGTTGCGCATCGGGACAGGGAGCGCCGGATGCGATGGCCAGCACTTTCCACAGTTTATTCAGCGTCCCGTGTCCCCAGAGTTCCAGCAGGGGAGTCACTCCGAAGGACCGACCCATGCGCACGATTTCAGCATACTGACGGCCGTAAAGTTCCAGCTTATCGGGGAGGAACGTGTCTAAGCCGCCTCCGGTGGCCGCGATATGATGTCCTCCGAGTTGCGCCGTGAGCGCCATGTCCTTCCTCATCTGTTCCATTCCCTGCGCGCTCGTTTGGGCGTCATTGCTCAGCCAGTTCGAAAAGGCGATGATGTTCTCCAGTATCAGGCCACTGTCGTCCAGCAGCGTTTTCAGGTCTCCGGCGTCTCCTCCGTCCTGTACATACCGATATACATCGCTCGTCCACAGTTCGATTCCTTCAAAGCCGGCCGCCGCCGACAGCTTGATTTGCCGCGGCACCGGCAGATTGAAACCGGACAGGGTGGATACGTTAATGCTTATCCGGAAAGGACGCTTCTTCTCCGTCTGCGCTTTCTCGTCCCCGCCCGGAGCAACCGCGCAGGACGTAAAAGGAAGCGTCATTCCCAGCGCCGTCATGTTCCGCAGGAACGTGCGCCTTGATGAGGATTGAGAACCCGGCAGAGAATTCATAAATGATTTTTCCATCGACGGTATGCCGCTTCATACTGTTCGCGGCTTTCCGGTTCCGGTTCTACGACGGCTAAGCGTTCGAGGCTGGCGAACGCTTCCTTGCCGGAGGCGTAGATGCCGGCGCCTTTCGCTGCGCCGGCTGCACCGTCGGTGTTGTAGAGTTCGATCGTCGCTCCGCTTACGCCGGCCAGGGTCTGACGGAAAATCGGACTCAGGAACATGTTGGCATTCCCGGCGCGTATCAGGCGGATGTCCATACCCATTCCGGCCATGATTTCCATGCCGTACCGGAACGAAAAAACAATGCCTTCCTGCGCCGCCCGGACGATATCCGCCTGACTGTGAATATTGAAATGGATGCCGTGCAGCGAACATCCCGTTTCCCGGTTTCCCAGCATACGCTCGGCGCCGTTTCCGAAGGGGATCACGGACAGGCCTCTGCTCCCGATGGGCGACTGCGATGCCAGGTGATTCATCTCGTTGTAGGAAATGCCTGCCGGAGCGACGTGGCGTTTGATCCAGGAATTGAGGATGCCCGTTCCGTTGATGCAGAGCAGGACGCCCAGGCGGGTCTGTTCCGCCGTATGGTTGACGTGCGCAAACGTATTCACGCGCGACTGGGGGTCGTAATTGACCTTGCCCAGTACCCCGTAAACCACGCCCGACGTGCCGGCCGTCGAGGCGATTTCGCCCGGATTGAAGACGTTCAGCGAAAGGGCGTTGTTCGGCTGGTCGCCGGCGCGGTAGCATACGGGCGTACCTTCCCTGAGTCCCAGTTCCGCAGCCGCGGATGCCGATACCCGTCCCTGCACGCCGAAAACGGGCGTGATTTCGGGAACGAAACTCCGCTCGAAACCGAAATAATCCAGCACATCGTCCGACAGTTTTCCCTCCCTGAAATCCCAGAAAATCCCTTCGGAAAGGCCCTCTACCGTCACGGCAATCTCGTCGGTCAGTTTCATGGCGATGTAGTCGCCCGGCAACATGAACCTGTCGATTTGACCGTAGATATGCGGCTCGTGTTCCTTGACCCAGGCCAGTTTCGCCGCCGTAAAATTACCCGGCGAGTTCAGCAGATGCGAGAGGCATTTTTCCTGTCCGATCGCGGCAAACGCTTTTTCGCCGTAGGGAACCGCCCGGCTGTCGCACCAGATAATCGCCGGCCGCAGCGCCTGTCTGTTTTTGTCCACCAGCACCAGGCCGTGCATCTGCCACGAAATGCCAATCGCCCGGATGGCTTCGGCGGCAATGCCTGACTGTTTCAAGACCGACTCCGTGGCCGATTTGAGGTTGTCCCACCACGATGCAGGGTGTTGTTCCGCCCATCCCGGTTGTTCCGCGATAATCGGCATTTCTGCTTTAGGAAAAAAATCCTGCGCAACGGTTTTGCCCGACTCGGCTTCCACCAGACAGGCTTTTACCGACGAACTGCCTATGTCATATCCCAATAAATACATGGCAGTGTTTATTTGACATAGTCTGCCTTGTTCAGATAGTCAAAGCTCTGCTGTACACTGGCGACGGGGTCGTTGTTCGTGTACTGCTCTACTTCGACGTACCAGTCTTTGATGTTGTTGGCATACATCCGGTCAAAAATCGGCTTGAAGTCCATCTTGCCGCTGGCGCCAATTTCCTTTTCGTCTTTGATATGTAGGGCCTTGAACTGGCTCGGACGGTCTTTCAGGTAGGCAACCGGATCGCCGCCACCTTCCTGACACCAGTATACGTCCAGTTCGAAGCATACATGATTCTTGCTTACGTTATCCAGCAGGAAGTCAAAAATCAGCTGGTCGCCGATTTTACGAAATTCGAAACTGTGATTATGATAGCCGAATGCGATGCTGGAGGCTGCCGTCTTGTAGCCGACGGTGGTGAAGTAGTCGCAATATATTTTCAAATCGTCCAGCGTAGTAGCATCGTCCACCGGCATCCAGGGCTGGATAAGATACTTCACGCCCAGTTGATTGTGGGCGTCGATGGCCTGGTCCCACCAGTTCATCACTTCGGCTGCTTTCTCCTTCGAGTAAGCCTGTCCGAGATGGGCGCTTGTACATTTCATGCCCAAATCGGTAACGATTTTCTTAAATTCCGTCGGAGCCAGCCCATACACTTTCCCGTTGTCATAACCGGCCGTTTCAAGATTTTTATAACCCATTTTCGCTACGGTTTCCAATACGGCCTGAATACCTTCTTCCTTCACCATATCACGGAGCGAATACAGTTGAAGTCCGATAGGTTTAGTTGTCGCTGCCGCGGTAGATCCGCTTTCCGAAGCGCTTTTCGTCCCGCCTCCGCAGGAGGTCAATGTCAATAACGGAGGCGTCATTACGCCCCCAGCAAGCATCATGGATGCTTTCCTGATAAAGTCACGTCTGTTTTGCATACTGTTCTTGATTTTTTAAGTTCAATTATTATCCCGCAAAAGTACGAAAAAGAATTGAGAATTGAGAATGGAGAATGGAGAATGAAACTGTTTTGGCGGTAGAGATGTAACTTCATTTTTCATTCTCAATTCTCCATTCTTCTCGAACAGCTTCATTCTTCATTATTCATTCTCAATTCTCCATTCTCCATTCTCAATTCTTTTTTGTTCTCCATTCTCTTCTGTTTGTCGCTGAAAAATTTTTTTTGTTTTTTTCGTCCGGATATTCAGATTTTTCTTTTACCTTTGGCAGCGTAAACAAATATGATGAGAACAAAGAGAATATATATGTTTAACGAACGAGCGCTTTTGAAGCGTAACCAAATGACCTCTCGAAAAAATAAACAAATTTTAATAATCGAGGGGGGGGGGGTAATCCCCTATTAATCAGACGGTTATGTGTATGCTTGCGCATCTCTTCATGCTTTTTGCGGGAACGCATCTTTCCGTGGGTCTCTTCATGCCGCGCAAGTGATGCCCGTTGCCGGGACTGCCGTTTCGTAGCCTCTTTTCGCGGCGAACACGCATACGCCGCACAAATCATCCAAAAAATCTTCGGGGCCTTTGCCACAAAATACCGTTTCATCCCCGGAGCGTTCAGGACACCTGCGCAACTCCGCGCAAACCTTTCGGAAACCTTTCAAAGCCTTTGCGCAGTTCGCGCAAAGGCTCCGGAAGTATTCGGCACACTTGCGCAGCTTGCGCAAGCCTTCCGGAAGCCTTCAAAAACCCTTTCGCGGTTCGCGCAAAGCTCCCGGAAACTTTCGGCGCGTTTGCGCAGTTCGCGCAAGCCTTCCGGCAACCTTCAAAAGCCCTTTCGCGGTTCGCGCAAAGCTCCCGGAAACCTTCGGCGCGTTTGCGCAGTCCGCGCAAGCCTTCCGGAAGCCTTTCAAAACCCTTGCGCAGTTCGCGCAAGCCTCCCGGAAATATTCGGCGTATTTGCGCAGTTCGCGCAAGCCTTCCGGGAATATTCAGCACCTAATATTAATTCTAAATAATTTGACTTATGAAGATACTTAAGATTCATTTTCAGCATCTGCGCAACGAAGCGCACTATCAACTGCTCCTGCTGGTGCAGAAACTGTTTGGCAACTACCCCGCGGTAGCTGCCCTTGTGACCGACCTGCTGACGCCCTTTTTCGACCTGCTCACACTCGAAGGGCAGCTCGTCGACGCCGTCCGAGGCAGCGTATATACGGAAGAACTGGCCGAGGCCGACCGGCGCGTCGACCGCGATGTGGCAGGTATCAACGCCGCCGTCGCATCGGCGCTGCATCACTTCGACCCGGCCCTCGTCGCGGCGGCCAAATACGTTGAAATCCGCCTGAAATCCTTCCACGGAGAAATCGAAAAGAAGGCTTACGAGGAAGAATCGGCGGCAGTTAAGATTCTGGTGACCGACCTGCAGGGCGAGTATGCCGAACAGGTGGCTATCCTCAGCCTCGGCCCCTGGGTGGCGGAACTGGCCGCCGCGCAGGAAGATTTTGAACGCATCTTCCTCCTGCGCTCCGACAAGCGGGCTACACAGCCCAAAGAGCGGCTCCGCGACGTGAGAAAGCAGATCGACGCCGTTTACAGGCAAATCGTCGACCGCATCGACGCCTATACCCTGCTCAACGGCGACAGCGTCACCGGATTGTTCATCGAGCATCTGAACGACGAAATCACCTACTTCAACGAGCACGACCACCGACATGCCCGCAAGGACATCGACCACGCCGTCGTGGCCTCCATCCCCGATCAGCCGTGGAAAGGCAAACCCGTTATCGTGCTGCCCGAAGTGACTTACGAAGGAAAAGAGCTTGTTTTCACCAAAGATTACGAACTCTCCTACCACGACAACAGCCGTCCCGGCACCGCCGCCGTCCATATCCACGGCAAAGGCGCCTTCAAGGGCACGAAAACCGTCAGCTTTAATATAGTGGTTAATGATTAATGGTTAATGGTTAATGGTTAATTAACGGGTACATGGGTTGGGGCCATCCTATGTGATTGCCCTCCACCCTTTCCGATAAGGGTAGGGGCAATCCTATGTGATTGCCCTCCATCCTTTCCAATAAAAACAGAAGAAACAAATAAACCAAATAAAATAACAATGTGATGAAAAGAATAAAAAACATTTTGATAGCCGTCCTGTTGACGGCCTTATGCAGCGGCAATGCCTTTG
>JAISWC010000081.1 GCA_031271245.1 Tannerella sp.
GCCCGTTTGGTAGTCACAAGGATCACGCCGTTGGCCGCCTTCGAGCCGTAAATGGAAGCGGAAGCCGCGTCTTTCAGTACGGAAATGGATTCAATCGTATTCACATCCAGGTTATTGAGGCCCATTTCAAGCCCGTCGACCAGAATCAGAGGATTGGCATTGTTGAGCGTGCCTATTCCACGAATGCGAATATCGCCGCCGTCCACACCGGGCTGTCCGTTACGCTGTGTAACCGTCACGCCCGGCGCCACTCCCTGCAAAGCCAGCGAAGTTTGTCCCACCTGACGCTTGTTCAAAACCTCACTGCTCACGGAAGACACCGCGCCGGTCAGATTCACCTTCTTCTGCGTACCGTAACCGACTACTATCACTTCTTCCAATGCCAGCGCATCTTCCAACAGCGTGATTAGAAGCGATTCGCCCCCTTCCCTTGCGGATAGCACACTGATTTCCTGCGTGATGTATCCGATAAAAGATACCTGCAACACAGCATTCTCCGCCACATCCAGCGAAAAATTCCCGTCCACATCGGTCACGGTTCCATTCGTAGCCACGCCCTTTTCGAGAACATTGGCGCCAATGACCGGCTCGCCTGTCTGGTCGACCACCGTTCCCGTGATCCGTTTGCCCTGCTGTTGCCGGGCAAGTTCTCCGGACGGTTTGTTCCTTGACAGAACAATGTACTTGTTTTGAAACTCATAACTGACATCCGTATACCGGAAGGCATCCTCCAGCATGGCGGTCAACTCGCCAGCCCTGTTTTTCAAATGAACGGTACGGTCCACATCTACGTCACTGTTGCGGAGCAGTACCAGAAAATCCGTCTGTTTTTCGATTTCCGCGATCAGCTGTTTCACGGAAAGGTCATTCGAAAAAACCTCAATTCTAACATTTTGCGCGTCGGCGGTTGTCGCCATCACATGGAATACGCAAACAAAAAACAACATGAATGATATCTTCATGATTCTAAAATAATTTCTAAAATAGCTTGTATTAGTTCCAATTGCTTTCAATAAACGATTTATATTCATAACTTTGTTCGTTAATAAGTAAATACTAAAAAATAAAACTCTGTGTTTGCTTGTTACTGCCACGACTGATGCGCCAACATCGGTTGTGGCTTTTTTATGAATCCTTTTCCATAGGCATATCCGTTTAGATGTTTAACTTCTTATCTGCTAACTGTTATACGATTGTTTTCATCATCTATTTTCATCGTAAACCGGTGTACGCGCTGCATCAGGCGGAGGATTTCGCGAATCCCGTCCCGCTGCCGGAACTTCACGGTGTATTTCCATTGAAGCATGGCCGGGTCTTTTACCTCGATCGCGATGTCGTAATACAGTTCCAGCGCTTTCAGTATCTTTTCCAGCGTCTCGTTTTCAAAACTGTAGATTCCTTCCGTCCACAGGAAATAGTCCATGTTCGGAATGGAAGCCACTTTCATCCGGTCGCCCTGCACGACGGCTTCTTCTCCGGGACGAAGCGTCCGCCGTTGAGCGGCGTTCCCCGACAGCGACACCGCTACGCTTCCTTCTACCAGACTGATCCTTTTGTACGGTTCCTGCGGATAACCGTGCAGGTTGAACGCCGTTCCCAGCGCCTTGACTTCGACTTCTCCCATGGTGACGACAAAGGGTTTTTCCGTATTTTTCGCCACTTCGAACCAGGCTTCGCCTTCGAGGGTGACCCGCCGTTCCTTTTCCGAAAACACAACCGGATACGTCAGCGAGGTTTGCGCATTCAGCCAGACGACCGTCCCGTCCTGCAGGGTCAAACTCACCCGCTGTCCGGCCGGAACGTGCAGCGTGTTTAGCAGGGAGGCACGGGCTGTGATCCCGTTTTTCTCCGGGAAGCGGTACTTGCCTGTAAACGACCATGCGGCAACCACGAGGCAGGCGACAGCTGCCGCATAGGGAAGGGCTTGCAGCAGCCGCCCGCGCCGCACGATTCGCCTGCGTTCAAGCATGAACCGCCGGTAGCCGTCGCGCGCCAGCTGTCCGTCGCCTGCATGTGGAGCCAGCTCCAGCAAAGCCTGCAACTGCTGCCGACGAATCATTTCCGCTTTCCACAATTCGTCCGACTGCACCTTTCGCAATACCTGCAAACGTTCCTTCGCGGTCAGTTCCCTCCGGTAATATTTTTCTATCAATTCTTCCATTTTTGTGTATTGACATGTAATAAACGAATGAAGGGGAAAAATCCGCCAAACGGAATCAAAAAAAATGGCGTCAGAGATAAAGAAAGAACAGAAACAGGGGGAAAAAGTTTTTCAGTTCCTCTTTCAGTTTCCTGTATGCAATGCCCATCTGGGTCTCGACCGTGTGGATGGAAATGTGCAGTTCTTCGGCGATCCGGCTTTGTTTCATGCCTTCCAGTTTGCTTTTGATAAAGATTTCCCGGCATTTTTCGGGCAGCGACTGAATGGCGCGGTTCACGAGCGCTTCGACGGATTCCTCGGAGGCAAATACATCCTGGTCGAACACATCCAGCGAATTGAATTTTATTTGCATCGACAGCCGGTACTCTTCCTGGAGCATGTTTTCCGCTTCGCGCATGACGATCTGATGACGGAGCCAGTCGATGCACTTGTTTTTGATGGCCGTGAACAGAAAGGCTAGCAGGTGGTTCTTCCGGTTCAGGTAGTTCCGCCGCACCTCCCATAGCTCGGCAAAGGCGTCGTGCACGATATTCTCCGCATCTTCCCTGGACGATACGTATTCCATGGCAAAACGCACCATCCCGGGACAATGGGATAAATAGACCTGTTCAAAATTATCCCGAAATGCTTTCTCTACTTCACTTGGATTCATCACATGATACTAAAAAACTTCGCAACAAAAGTACAACTTTTTTTCAGAACTCAAGAACTATAAACGAATGAAGGGGAAAAATCCGCTAAGACATACCTTTCGGATAGAGAAATTCATCCCTTAAC
This sequence comes from Tannerella sp., assembly GCA_031271245.1. Classification (GTDB taxonomy): domain Bacteria; phylum Bacteroidota; class Bacteroidia; order Bacteroidales; family Tannerellaceae; genus Tannerella. The sequence goes on from JAISWC010000081.1 coordinate 2,939, forward strand.
CGCAGATTTTAACCTGTGGATGCGGACGGAAAGCCTTTCCCCTCCCGCCAAGATTCCAATCGCTTAACATTTAATAAGAGGTAAACGGATGATTATCTCCGTGAAATGCTCTATTTTTGGGCGTTGAAATTATTTGAAAAAAGGAATTGTATTATGGGACAAAGTATTAAAGGTTCGCAAACCGAACAGAATGTATTGAAATCTTTTGCCGGGGAATCCCAGGCAAGAAGTCGTTACACCTTTTTCGCCAGCGTGGCAAAGAAAGAGGGATATGAGCAAATCTCCGGCGTGTTTACGGAAACCGCCGAACAGGAAAAGGAACATGCCAAACGCTTTTTCAAGTTTCTGGAAGGCGGAATGGTCGAAATCACGGCATCCTATCCGGCAGGTAAAATCGGTACAACCGTCGAAAACCTGGCCGCGGCCGCCGACGGCGAAAACGAGGAATGGACGGAACTGTATCCAACCTTTGCCGACGTCGCCGAACAGGAAGGATTTAAGGAGATTGCCGTGGCTTTTCGCATGATTGCGAGGGTGGAAGAAGAGCACGAAATCCGTTACCGCAAACTGTTGGCCAATCTGACGAACGACAGCGTGTTCCGGAAAGAGGAGGTCGTCACATGGCAATGTCGCAACTGCGGATATGTCCACAAAGGCAAGTCGGCGCCGCAGAAATGCCCGGCCTGCGAACATCCGCAAGCCTTCTTCGAACCGAAAAAGGAAAATTACGACTGAGTAATTGGTAGTTAGTAGGGCAGTAGACGTAGCAGCGGAAATCTCCAAACAGCTACTCTACTAACCTGCCAACTACTTACTACTATCTACTCCTGACGGCGCCATCAGTTGCATGAGGTATACGTTTTCAAAATCCGTTTCGTTTTTAATCCACGCGATCAGTCTGCCGGAAATTCCGTAGCCGCAGCGAGTGAAAAGTTGGACGCTTGGTTCGTTGCGTTCGGGCACATGAGCGTAAATCTGTTTCAAACGCAAAAAACGGAAGGCATATTCCTTCATCAGGCTCAGCGCTTCGGCAGCCAGTCCGCGGCGGCGGTACCGTTCGTCTATCAGGATACCGATTCCCGCACGATCGTTCGCCGGGTCAAAGTCAAACAGGTCCACCGTCCCCACTGTTGCATTCTCCGCTTTCAGCACAATCATCAGCCGTAACTGGCGGGAGTGGAAAATATCCGGCTGCGCATCCGCCAGATACGCCTTCAGCGAAAACCGCGAGTAAGGCGCCAGCGTATTCCCGTAGCGCCACAGACGGGTATCGTTTTCCCACCTGTACAGAATGTCCAGGTCTTCCGGTTCCGGCGCCCTCAATTGAAGCGTTTCGTTTTCGAGCAGTTTCACGGTTCCTATAATTTAATTGTATCATTAAAATCCACCCGGTTGATGATGGAACGCCCCAGCGTGACTTCGTCGGCATATTCGATTTCGTCGCCGACCGCCACGCCGCGTGCAATGATGGTCACTTTCACGCTGTAGGGCGCCAGTTTGCGGTAGATGAAGAAATTCGTCGTATCGCCCTCCATCGTGGCGCTGAGCGCCAGCATGACTTCCCGTATTTCACCGGTTGCCACGCGCTGCACCAGGCTGTCGACCTCCAGGTCAGACGGGCCGATGCCGTCCATCGGCGAGATAATGCCGCCCAGCACGTGGTAGAGGCCATGAAACTGCGCCGTATTTTCGACGGCCATCACTTCCCGGATGTTTTCCACCACGCAAATCAGCGAACGGTCGCGCTTCGGGTCGGCGCAGATGGAGCAGTGGCCTTCGTCGCAGATGTTATGACATTCCCGGCAGTATTTCACCTCCTCGCGCAGGGCCGACAGCGCCGAGGTCAACCGCAGGGTATAGCCTGCGTCACGCCGCAGCATGTACAGCGCCAGCCGCAACGCCGTCTTCCGGCCTATCCCGGGCAACGCGGCCAGTTCATTGACGGCGTTTTCCAGCAGATCGG
>JAISWC010000088.1 GCA_031271245.1 Tannerella sp.
TTTAATAAAAATGGAACAGTCCGGACTGACCGTAGTCGCCGGAATAAAATACAATATTATCCATGACATTAATGTCCCGGCGCACCGGAGGGATATGGGAACTGATGAAAGAGGTCGCAAAATAATCATACGTCATCATTGACTGTTTTAAAAAACATTCTATCTTTGCATCATAAATTTTAAACAGTTTGGGTGGCGTGTAAATAAAAGTCTGTTTATGCGCCTTTTATATTATTATTTTAACAATTGACTTCAGAAAAGTATGAAAAATTTTTTGACACTTGCATTTGTTTCCCTGTTGCTGCTAACCACTGCCTGTACGGGGGAAAACAAAACAGACAAATTGAAACCGTTTGGTTCCATAGGAAAAGCGCTCTGTACACTGGAGAAAAACAGTGAAACGATTCTGTTGCATCACGAGGGGAAAGGTGCACTGACACACATGTGGTTCGGTGGTAATTTCCCCGGATATGAGCAGACGGTTATCAGAGTGTATATTGATGGAGAAGAGGCGCCTTCGATAGATATGGAACTTTTCCCGGGACACGGAATGGGACACAATGACCAGTTTGCTCCGTGGGGCGCGGATAAAATGGGTAAAACAGGTTCTCCAAGCGGCATTTACAACACGTTCCGTATCCCCTTCGGCAAGGAAATCAAGGTGACGGCGCAACTGAGTCCCGATTCGCCCGACCACCCTCATTTCTGGTGGATCATTCGCGGTGCGGAAAACCTGCCGGTAACGCTGGGTGGCGTGCAGCTGCCCGACAAGGCGCGGCTTAAACTGTACAAACTTGAAAACCGGGAATATGATCCGATGACCGAGTTCGACATGTGCAGCGTCAACGGCAAAGGAGCGCTGTTTCTTGTAACCGTAGCCGCCAAAGGACTGCGCACGCACGAAGAATATGACTGGACGGACATGTCATATATGGAAGCTTGTGTCCGCTCCTATATCAACGGCGGAAAGGATACGCTGATGCTTTCTTCCGGACTGGAAGATTACTTTCTCGGCACGTATTATTTTAATGAAGGACGATATGCCAATAACATTGCAGGGTTGACGCATCTCGACCTGAAAAACAGCGAATTTTCGGCATACCGTTTTCACGATGACGACCCGCTCTTTTTTCAGGACGGATTCCGTCTGACCTGCCGCGTGGGCGAAACAGCCAATGGAAGAATCAATGAGGGGGAAATTAACGGCAACCCGCCGAGAACCCGCTATACAACTTATGTGTGGCTTTATCAATGGAAGTGACCATACAAAAATTCAAGGACTCGTGATTAAGAAGTATTTTTTTACAACCGTATGCTGCCTTACCGCCGTTTTTTCCGGCAAGGCGCAATTGAATATTGACAGCCTTGTTTCGGTGAACAATCAGAAGATTACCGCTTTTCTGGAAAAGAAAATCGTAGCGAGCGAAGCAGGAAGAGCCGGATACTGGCATCGTGACTTTTCAAGTCCCGAAGCCTGGCGGGAATCGATCGAAACAAATCGTGAGCGACTGAAATTCATTACCGGCGTTCGTGACGTGCGCGTTTCGGGAGAACCGGAATGGTGTGCAGGCATTAACCGGTCTGCCGTCGTTGCCGAAACAGGGACGCATACCGTTTATGCCGTCCGCTGGCAGGTGTTTGACGACTTTTTTGCAGAGGGACTCTTTCTGAAACCCCGAACAGGCGCTGCAAAACAGACCGTCATCCACCTGCCACATGCCGGCGTATCGCCCGAGCAGCTGCTTGGTATGGAGCCGGCTGATTTTGATGCGTGGTTTTCGTTTCCGGCTAAGGACGAACAGATGTTTATCCCTGTCACCGTTGACCGCAAACAGGAAAAACGCGGACCTATTTCTATCACCAACCGTGAATACATCTATCGGGCTGCCTTTCAACTGGGCAGGCATATCATCGGCTACGAAGTACAGGAAGTGCTGGCGCTGGTTGACTGGCTGAAACAGTCGCCGGGCATGAAAATCCGCGTCGAAGGTCAGGGCGACGGCGCACTGATCGCCTTTTATGCTGCGGCGATGGATACGCGAATCGACGCGACGGTGGTGGTGGACTACTTTGACCGCCGCGACCGCGTATGCGATGAAGTGATCGACCGCAATGTTTTCGGACTGTTGCAGCAGTTTGGCGACGCGGAGATAGCCGGCCTGATCTGTCCGCGCAAACTGACGGTCGGCATGTATAACGCGCCCGAACTTGCTCTGCCCGAGAATGATCCGTGGCGTTCGGAATACGGCGGAGCGCCGGGAAAATTGCAGAAACAGCATCACGCAAGCGTTGAGGCGGAAGTAAACAGGGCGAAGAAACTCACGGCTTCGCTTCATACCGGGTGGATTGACTATGCACCTCACATGACACGAACGTCCCGCACCGGTGTGCGGGCAACCGCAGGGATTGCCCCGAATGTCGACCGCATGAACCGCATCGTCACGGCGATGGACCGCCATACGGAGCATCTTCTCGACCGGTCGGTCCTCACGCGGCGCGAATTTTGGAAAAAACTCGACACCTCCTCCCCCGCAAAAATCGCCGAAACGGTGGAATGGTACCGGGATTACTTTTCCAAAAATACCGTCGGCGAGTTTGATGACGCCCTTTTACCGCTTAATCCTCGCGTGAGGCTTGTCAATGAAGGCGAAACGTACAGGGTCTATCAGGTGGAACTCGACGTGTTCGAAGGG
>JAISWC010000172.1 GCA_031271245.1 Tannerella sp.
CCGGACTGCGCCATGTTCAGTCCCCACATACGCCATGCGCATCTTCCGCCGTCGTCCGGGGTCGCCGGCTGCGGAGGCTTCGGGACAAAGGCCATGCCTGTGCAAACAGAAAACGCCCCCGCCTGCGCAGCGGCAGACAACGACGTCCCTTCTCCCACAGAGAGTATACGTTAAATGGATTCTCTAACCGATTGACAAAAAGGAATTTATCCCCCCCCCCCCCGTTAACATACAAATACATACGTTTACAGATGGGGGCGGGGTGATGACGTCCGCAAGATACCGGACGAAAAGTCTACAATGTTCCAACCATGACTTCATATTCACCTTCGCAATCATTTTTGATTTCGGGGCGCAAGTAAGGTATTTTTCCTGAAACGGACAAAAAAAATCTCCGATTTTTTTGAATTGAGAATTGTGAATTGAGAATTGAGAATGAATATTTGAGAATGGAACAGCGCGAAAACACTATTTGAATTGAGAATGAAGAATGAAAAAATATATTACATATAATGGTGAATAGAGCGATGTGAAAGTCCTAAAACTGTGGCGTGTCGAAGCATTCTTTTCATTCTCAATTCTCAATTCTCAATTCTCCATTCTTTTCCGTATATTTGTTGCTGTTTTTTTAATCAAGTAGAGTGGAATCATGGACGTGAAAATAGAGGCCAGCTGGAAGGAACGGCTGGCGAACGAATTTGAGAAGCCATACTTCAGGCAGTTAACGGCTTTTGTGCGCGAAGAATATGGACAGACAACCGTTTATCCTCCCGGTACACAGATATTCAATGCCTTCGCGCATTGTCCTTTCGACAAGGTCAAGGTGGTGCTGCTGGGACAAGACCCCTATCACGAACCCGGACAAGCACACGGCCTGTGTTTCTCCGTGCCGGACGGCGTGCCCTTTCCGCCGTCGCTGGTGAATATCTTCCGGGAAATCAAGTCGGATACGGGTGCACCCGTTCCCGAAAGCGGCAACTTGACGCGATGGGCTGAACAGGGCGTGCTGCTGCTCAATGCCACGCTGACCGTTCGGGCACACGCTGCCGGCTCGCATCAAAACAAGGGCTGGGAAACGTTTACCGACGCCGTCATCGACCGACTGAATACGGAACGTACCCATATCGTATACCTGTTATGGGGTTCCTATGCCCAGAAGAAAGGCAGCATTATCAATGCCTCCCGTAACCTGGTGCTCCGATCGGCGCATCCTTCGCCGCTCTCGGCCTTTCGGGGATTTTTCGGGAACAGGCATTTCAGTCAAACGAACGACTATCTGATCGCTTCCGGACAGACGCCTGTCGAATGGTGAAATAAACTGATAACGATATGTATCCATTTATCTTTAAACCCATACTGAAAACAATGATTTGGGGCGGGACGGACATCCGCCCCTTCAAGGGACTGACGCCCGCCGACGCACTCGTCGGCGAAAGCTGGGAACTCTCGCATGTGGAAGGGAACTGTTCCGTCGTGGCCAATGGCCCGCTGGAAGGACAGACGCTCGACGACCTGATCGCCGCGTATGGCGCCCGGCTGACCGGCGAAAAGGTCATGCAACGCTTCGGCCGGACGTTCCCGCTGCTGATCAAGTTTATCGACGCCCGCGACAACCTCTCTATCCAGGTGCATCCCGGCGACCGGCTCGCATGGGAACGTCATCATTCCTTCGGAAAGACGGAGATGTGGTATGTGGTGAAAGCCGCTCCCGGCGCCGTACTGTACAGCGGATTCCGCCGTCCGGTAAATGCCGCCGAATATGTGCGCAGGGTCGAGGAAGGCGCTTTGATGGAGGCGCTGCAACGCTATGAAGTGCAGGCGGGCGATGTCTTTTTTCTGCCTGCCGGTCGCGTACATGCCATCGGAGCGGGCTGTTTCATTGCGGAAATACAGCAGACAAGCAACATCACTTACCGCATCTACGACTACGACCGCAAGGATGCGGACGGGAACAGCCGCGAACTGCATACGGCGCTGGCAAAAGACGCGATTGACTATACGTTTCGTTCCGACGGCCGAACGGCTTATACGCCCCAGCCTAATGAAACCGTCGGGCTGGTGACGTGCGACTATTTCACCACCAACTTGCTGGACCTCTCCCGCCCGACGACGCGCGACGTTGCCGCACTGGATTCGTTTGTGGCGTATATTTGCATGGAGGGACGGCTGACTGTGTGCGACGAACAGCGAAATGAACTGACCGTGCACCGGGGACAGACCGTCCTGATCTCCGCCGCTACGCAATCCGTTACCCTCACGCCCGCACCGGCAGCCAAACTGCTGGAGACTTTTGTGACGTAATCGTTCCCGCGACCGGTCAGCGGAGATAGATTTCTCCGAAAAACTTCGGACAGTGGTAATCCGGCGCCGGCAGGTCAATCGGATTCCAGGTGACGTAATGCGGATGTTCCGTCCCGTCGGCGCACTTGTAGAAGTTCCCGAAAATCTTTTCCGGCAGGTTGCCGGGGTCCAGTCCCATCACCCGGAAAGGAATCGCCAGCGTCAACTCCCAGGCATAAAGCCCGCGCTTTTCGTCGAAGGCCTCGCACTGGACGCTGGTGTAGCGCCGGATACTCCGAAATTCCTCCGCCGCAAGCAGCACACCGTCTTTGCGCGAGGTTTGGCGACGGGCGTAACACGTCCCGATGCAGTTGAACTCGAAGTTGATGTAATTCATTTCGCCGTCCCTGCGCATGAAAAATTCCACGCAACTGTCCTGGTGCACGAAAATGCCGTCGCGGTCGGCCGTTGCACGGAGAGACAGTCCCCGCACGAAATAATGAATGTATAAATCCGCCGCACCCCGTGCCACGTCAAACACGACTACAGGTTTGTACGGAAATGCCGCCCGCCAGTTCAGCACGTCAATGCTTTCGCGCGTGGCATGAAGCTCCATCAGCGCACTGGCGTCCGACAGGGACGCTCCGTCCAGCGCCGGAAGATAAGGAACAGTCAATTTTTTGGTCATAAGTAATGATTTAGTTGATTCCATTTTTTTAGTTACATGCCGTAAAGATACGTATCTGTTTTCATTGATCCTTCATCCGAACGGTCGCCTACAGTTGTTCAAAGAAGTCATTCCCCTTGTTATCCACCAGGATAAAGGCGGGGAAGTTTTCCACTTCAATTTTCCAGATAGCTTCCATGCCCAGTTCGGGATATTCAAGACATTCCACCTGTTTGATGCTTTCGAGCGCCAGGATGGCTGCCGGGCCGCCGATACTGCCCAGGTAGAATCCACCGTGCTGCCGGCAGGCGTCGGTCACCTGCCGGCTGCGATTTCCCTTGGCAATCATCACCATGCTGCCGCCGTGCGACTGGAACAGTTCGACGTACGAATCCATCCGTCCGGCCGTTGTCGGGCCGAAGGAACCGGAGGCCATGCCTGCCGGCGTCTTGGCCGGGCCGGCGTAGTATATCGGGTGGTCTTTGACGTAGGAGGGGAGACCTTCGCCGCGGTCGAGGCGTTCTTTGAGTTTGGCGTGG
>JAISWC010000197.1 GCA_031271245.1 Tannerella sp.
TCCTGCGGCGTGTGTCCGGCAACGCCTCTGTTGAGGTATTCGTTCAGGAGCGGACGATAGTCGGGATGCACACAGTGGTCGATGATGAGACGCGCCCGCTGGACGGGTGAAGTCCCGCGCAGGTCGGCCACGCCGTATTCGGAGACGATGATCTTGACGGAATGTTCGCTGTGGTCCACGTGCGACACCATCGGCACGAACGCGCTGATTTTACCGTTCTTGGCCGTCGAGGGCGTGGTGAAGACGGACAAGTAGGCGCCGCGCGTAAAGTCGCCCGATCCGCCGATGCCGTTCATCATCCGCGTACCCGAGACGTGCGTCGAGTTGATGTTTCCGAAAATATCGACTTCCAGCGCCGTATTGATGGTGATCAGTCCCAGCCGGCGGACTACTTCGGGATTGTTGGATATTTCCTGCGGACGGAGCAGGAGTTTGTCTCTGTAGAAGTCCAGATTCGAATACACTTCGTTCAGCGCCTCCCTGCTGAGTGTGAGCGAACAGCCGCTGACAAACCTGACCCGTCCCTGCTTCATCAGTTTGATGACAGCATCCTGAATCACTTCAGTATAGATGCTAAAAGGCGGGATGCTTTCGTTTTCGCCCATGCCTTCCAGGACGGCGTTGGCGATGTTGCCCACCCCGCTCTGGAGCGGCAGGAACGGGGCCGGGATACGCCCGGCTTTCATTTCGCTGACCAGGAAAGCGGCCACATTACGCCCGATGTCGAGCGTGACGTCGTCGAGCGGCGTGAAGGTGCTGCCATCCGGCGGCGTCGTGGTGTCGACCACGCCGACGATTTTCTTCGGATCCACCTTCAACACCGGCGAACCGATCCGGTCTGACGGCGTGTAGATGGGGATTTCGCGACGGTACGGCGGGTCGGCCGGCTCGTACAGGTCGTGCATCCCGCGAATTTCTTTCGGGTGAAAATGATTCAGTTCGACCAGAATCCGGTCGGCCATCCGGCAGAACGTCAGCGAATTGCCTGCAGCGTCCGTCAGGAGGATTTCACCGTCTTCGGTCACGTCGGCCGCCTCGATGACCGCCACGTTGAGCCTGCCAAAGAAGCCGTAGCGCAAATCCTGCGCCAGGGTGGAGAGGTGAAGGTCGAAATACTGCGCCTCGCGCGCGTTCAACGCAACCCGCAAATCCTTGCTCGACTGGTAGGGACTGCGGAATTTCACGGCCTTCGCACGCGCCAGTGCGCCGTCGATGCGGTCGCCCGTAGAAGCGCCCGTGAAAACTCCGATTTGAAAGGGATTCCCTTTTGCGTGCTCTTCTTCCGCACGCTTGGCAATGGCCAGGGGAATGATTTTGGGACAGCCCGACGGCGTGAACCCGCTGAATCCGACACTATCGTCGTGATTGACAAAAGTTGCTGCCTCTTCGGCAGTAATGAATTTTAAAGCCATATTGTTTTTTAAATTATCACATATATAATTTTCCGCTGCAAAGATAGCAACGTATTAACAAACACCCAAACAACGGGATTCTTTTTTGGGGAATTTAGGAATGTGGGATGAATGAGTCTTCCGGCGTGCCGAAAAGCGTGGCGGAGGTGGCGCTTTCGATTCTCACCCGCACGTACTGTCCCATTTTGAAGTTCCGTTTGTCGAAAATAACGACCTTGTTTTGTTCGGTGCGTCCGAACCGCTGTTCGCGCGATCGTTTGGAAAAACCCTCAACCAGCACCTCGAATACCTTGCCGGTGTCGCGACGGTTACCGGCCTCCGAAAGCCGGTTTTGCAACTGAATCAGTCCCTGCAGGCGACGTATCTTTACCTCTTCCGGCACATCATTGGGCAGGTGTTTGGCGGCATACGTGCCCGGCCGTTCGGAATATTTGAACAGAAAAGCGGCATCGAAACCCACTTCGCGCATCAGCGAAAGCGTCGCTTCGTAATCCGCTTCCGTTTCGGAATGATAGCCGCAGAAAAGGTCGGTCGAAATACTGCAGTCCGGCAAAATGCGACGGATGGCGGCGATGCGTTCCAGATACCCTTCGCGGGTGTATTTGCGGTTCATCACTTCCAGCATCCGCGAACTGCCCGACTGCGCCGGCAGGTGAATGTGTTTGCAGATGTTCCGGTGCGCCGCCATGACATGCAGGGTCTCGTCGCTCATGTCCTTCGGGTGCGAGGTCGTGAAGCGGACGCGCATGTCCGGCGCGGCTTCGGCCACGCACGCCAGCAACTGCGGAAAGCCAACACACCGGCCATCCGATTCGAAACGATATGAGTTGACGTTCTGTCCCAGCAGGGTGACTTCGCGGTATCCCTGCGCCTGCATGTCGCGCACTTCGTTCAGGATACTGCCCGGGTCGCGGCTCCGTTCGCGTCCGCGCGTGTACGGGACAATGCAGTAGGTACAGAAATTATTGCACCCGCGCATGATGGAAACAAACCCGGAAATGCGGACGCCGCCCAGTTTCAGCGGAATCACATCCCGGTAGGTCTCCTGCGTCGACAGTTCCACGTTGATAGCTTTCTCGCCGTGTTCGACGGCGCCGGCCAGGTTCGGCAAATCCATATAGGCATCCGGCCCGGCCACCAGGTCTACCCCGTGTTCCCGGATCAGTTCGTCCCTGACGCGCTCGGCCATACAGCCCAGCACGCCGATAATCAGTCGCCTTTTTTTCTTCCGGAACGACTGGAAATATTGCAGACGTCCCAGCACGCGCTGTTCGGCATTGTCGCGCACCGAACACGTATTGACAAAAATAGCGTCGGCTTCCTCCGGACGTTCCGTCACGGCGTAACCGTCCGTCTGCATGATGGAGGCAACGACTTCGCTGTCGGCCACATTCATCTGGCAACCGTATGTCTCTATGTATAATTTGCGCGTTGCGTGCGGGGCGTTTGAATCGTCCATACTCTTTTTTTTCGTCAAAAATTTCTCTGTTTCAAAAGAAACGGCTACTTTTGGGCGCAAATGTAAAGAATTAAACGCTATGGACAATCATGTAGGAGACTGGTTATATTATATTGTGATTTTGGTGGTAGCCATCGTCAGTTTCGTTGGCAACCAGAACAAAAAGAAGTCGCAGGGGCAAACGCAGCCGTCTGCGCCTGCGCCGTCGATTGAGGAAATGCTGCCGCCGGCCCAGACGCGGAGAAAGAAAAATCCTCCGCCCGCGCCGAAACCCCGCCGGACGTTCTCCCCGTCGATCTCGACGGGAGTGGAAGAAGGCCGGCGCATGTTGAACGAAGAAGCACTTGCCTTTGCAGAGAAAATAGAAACGTCCCGGGTAGACGAGTTGAATTTAACGGATACGGACGCTTTCCGCAAAGCCTTCATTTCGGCGGAAATATTAAACCGGAAGTATTCTTATTGACCGCTCTTCAAAAAAGTACGAGTGCATTTCAAATGGTCGCTTTTGCGGTTTAAAAATAAAAGAAAAACGACCTCAAGTGGAAATCAATGCGACCATTTGAAATGCAGCCAAAAGTACGGTGGCCTTTGTCTGGTAATAGAATTTATTATGGACAGAACCGTTTCGTGGAAAT
>JAISWC010000224.1 GCA_031271245.1 Tannerella sp.
TCGATATCAATGATGAAAACATGGAGATTTTCATTTATTTCGAGAACGGCAAATACAATTTTATCGGACAGAAGGGAGATACCTATCCCCAGCAGAAAGCCCTGGAGGAGACCGATGCCTCCATCACACTGGAATCGCAGGTGCTGTTGAACGGCATCGGTCGTGCGCTGTTTGCCGCGGCGGAAGACGAACTCCGACCGGTCATGAACGGTGTTTATTTCGACATCCAGACCGATTCCCTGACGTTCGCCGCCTCCGACGGACACAAACTGATGCGGTTGTGCAACAGCGCCGTCCGGTCGGAAGGTCGCGCGTCGTTTATCCTGCCGAAAAAGCCGGCCAACCTGTTGAAGAACCTGCTTCCCAAAAGCGACGACCCCGTCAAAATCCAGTTTGACGAAAACAACGCTTATGTCACTGCGGAAAGCTACGAGATGGTATGCCGTTTGATTGAAGGACGTTACCCGAACTACAACAGCGTGATTCCGCAGAATAACCCGAACCGGGTGACCATCGAACGTCTTCCGCTCCTGAACGCGCTGGAACGGGTATCCGTTTTTTCCAATCCGGCAAGCAGTCTGGTAAAGTTGCAACTGACCGAAAACCGGATTGTCGTTTCGGCCCAGGACATTGATTTCTCAACATCGGCCGAAGAAAAAATCTTCTGTCAATACGAAGGCGAAGAATTAAGTATCGGATTCAAAGCGACGTTCCTGATTGAAATACTGGACAATATCAGTGCGAACGAGATTGTGCTGGCCCTGGCCGATCCTTCGCGCGCCGGCGTTATCATGCCCGTTGAAAATGAGGAAAACGAAGATTTGCTGATGCTGCTCATGCCGATGGTATTGAATGATTAAGAACCGGATGCCCATGCAGTTGAATTTATTAAATCCGCTGGTATTCTTTGATCTGGAAACCACGGGAATCAATATCAGTAAAGACCGGATTGTTGAAATTTCCTTGTTGAAGGTGTTTCCAAACGGCAAAGAGGAAAGCAGGACGCGGCGACTCAATCCGGAAATGCCGATACCGCCGGAAGCAACCGGCATACACGGAATCACGGACGAAGACGTAAAGGATTGCCCGACGTTCAAAGTCATTGCCAAATCGTTAGCCGCCCTGATTGAGGGCTGTGATTTGGCCGGCTTCAATTCAAACCGGTTCGACATCCCACTGCTGGCGGAGGAATTTCTGCGTGCCGGCGTGGATATTGACCTGAACAAAAGGAAATTCGTGGACGTGCAAACCATCTTTCACAAAATGGAACAGCGCACGCTTGCAGCCGCCTACAAGTTTTACTGTAACCGGGACCTCAACCATGCGCACAGTGCCGAAAACGATACCAGAGCGACGTATGAAGTGTTGATGGCGCAGCTGGACAAATATCCGGACTTGCAGAACGAGATCAAGTACCTTTCCGAGTTTTCGAGTTTCACGAACAACGTGGATTTTGCCGGACGGATGATCTACAACAGTAAAATGGAAGAAGTCATCAATTTCGGCAAATACAAGGGACGGCTGGTGACGGAAGTCCTGAGCATCGACCCGTCCTATTATACGTGGGTGATGAACGGCGATTTTGCACTGAATACCAAAAAAATCCTGACGGAGATACGCTTGCGCAGCATACAGGGAAAAAATAATTAACGTCTTTCGGACAGGCCGGACATGAACATCCTGCCGTGAAATTTGCAGAAAGGCATTAACTTTACACGAGAAATAAACAAATGACAGAGAAAAAAATACAGTGTCCCGTGTGTGGCGAATCCCTCGATGAACCATCACTTCAGTGCAAGGATTATAGGATAAGCGGAGAGATATTTGATATTTGCAAATGTCGGGCTTGCCTGTTTGCCATGACGCTTCCCCAACCTTCGCCTGCGGAAATCGGAAAATATTATCAGACGCCCGATTATGTCTCCCATTCGGAAACAACACAGGGTATTGTCAACAAGCTGTATCACCTCGTGCGGAAAAAGAACACGAAGGATAAACTGAAATTAATCACAAGTTTTTCTTCCGGCTGCAGGAATTTGTTGGATGTTGGATGCGGCACGGGCTATTTTTTATCCTTTTGCAAGGAAAACGGATGGAATATAGAAGGCGTGGAGGTAAATGACGTAGCCCGTTCGACGGCTGAGACCCGTACCGGACAGTTGATTTATCCTTCAACAGAGGCAATGGAGGCCAGCGGCAGAAAATTTGACGTCATCACCTTGTGGCATGTATTCGAACACCTGCATGATGTTCAATCCTCTTTCGCCCGGTTGAAACGCCTGCTCAATCCCGCAGGATGGTTGATTATGGCGCTTCCGAATCCGCTCTCTCCCGACGCCGCCTATTACAACGAATATTGGGCAGCATACGATGTGCCCCGTCATTTATCCCATTTTTCACCCGTATCAGTCAGGATATTGGCCGAAAAATACGGCTTAAGGTCGGAGACGCCTGTGCCGATGAAATTCGACGCCTATTATGTAAGCATACTGAGCGAAGAGCTGAAAGGACGGGAAAAAATAAGTGCATTGCTGCACGGTCTTTGGCAGGGATACCATTCCAACCGGCTTGCCCGGCAAACCGAAAATTATTCGAGTTTGATATACGTGATGAGATTATGATGAAAAAACGGGACAGCGTCAAATGATGAAGGACAGGAAAATCATACTGGGCGTCACGGGCAGTATCGCTGCATACAAAGCGGCGGTACTGCTTCGTTCCTTTATAAAAAAAGGCGCCGAAGTGCAGGTTGTGATGACGCCCGCCGCCAGGGAATTTATTACGCCGCTGACGCTTTCCACGCTGAGCAGCAAACCCGTTATCAGCGAATTTTTCACCCGTCGCGACGGCTCGTGGCACAGCCATGTCGATTTGGGGCTGTGGGCCGACGCCCTGCTGATTGCGCCTGCCACGGCTTCGACCATCGGGAAAATGGCAAACGGCATCGCGGACAACATGCTCGTCACGACCTACCTTTCCTGTAAGGCGCCGGTATTCGTTGCGCCGGCGATGGACCTGGACATGTATGCGCACCCGACCACGCAGCAGAATCTGGAGCGTCTGCGTTCGTTCGGCAACCGGATCATCGAACCGGCCGAGGGCGAACTGGCCAGTCACCTAATCGGAAAAGGACGGATGGAAGAACCGGAACGGATTGTCGGCATCCTGGAAGACTTTTTCGCCTCATGCGACGACCTGCGAAAAAAAAAAATACTGATAACGGCAGGGCCAACGTATGAAAAGATAGACCCCGTCCGTTTTATAGGCAATTACTCTTCCGGCAGGATGGGTTTTGCCCTGGCGCAGGCGTGCGCCGGCAGGGGCGCCGAAGTGGAACTGATTGCGGGGCCTGTTTCGTTGCAGGCAACGCATCCGCTGATCCGGCGGACGGACGTGGAATCGGCCGGCGAAATGTTTGCGGCGGCCACGGCGATTTTCCCGAAGATGGATGCCGCGATTCTCTGCGCCGCAGTAGCCGATTACCGGCCTGAGACGTCGTGGGAAGGCAAGATCAGGCGCGAAAGGGACGAACGGCTGACGCTGTCTCTGGTGCGGAACGAAGACATTGCGGCCACGCTGGGCAAAATGAAACGCGCCGGTCAGGTGGTAGTGGGTTTTGCACTGGAGACGGACAGCGGCATCGTTCATGCAAAGGAAAAGCTGAAACGCAAAAATCTGGACCTGATTGTCCTGAATTCGTTGCAGGACGAAGGCGCCGGATTCAGGCACGACACAAACCGGGTCGTCATCATCGACCGAGAAGAGGAAATGACGCCCGTTCCCTTGAAAAACAAGCGGGACGTGGCTTCGGATATTGTAGCAAAACTGGTCACACTATTAAAATAAAAGGCATTATGAGCAGGAAATGGTTATTTTCAGGAATACTGACCCTCGCGGTCATGGCGACGGCGGCGCAGACAGCCGAACTGAACGCCCGGCTCACCATCAACAGCGACAAGATACAGGGTTCCAACAAGCAAATATTTGCGACGTTGCAAACGGCGCTGACCGAATTTATCAACAGCAAGAAATGGACAACCGCCACGTTTGCACAGAACGAACGCATTGACTGTACCTTCACAATTATCCTGAATGAAATGCAGGACAGTCACTTCAAGGGAGAGATACAGATTCAGGCGCGCCGGCCGGTGTTCAATTCAACGTACACGACCACGGTGTTCAACTTCCGCGACACGCAGTTTGATTTCGACTACACCGAGTTCGAGCCGCTGGAATATACGGAAAACGTATTGAACACCAATTTGACGGCGACGATCGTCTTCTATGTGTATACGATTCTGGGGCTGGATTTCGACAGTTTTTCGCCCAAGGGCGGAAGTGCGTTTCTGCAGGAAGCGCAGCATATCGTCACCCTGGCACAGTCGCAAATGGCGTGGACGGGATGGAAAGCGTTTGACAGCGACCGCAACCGCCACGCGCTGGCAACGGCGCTGACCGAAAACAGCGGCGAAGGCTTCCGCCAGTTCTGGTACGACTATCACCGGAAAGGACTGGACGAAATGGCCGCAAACGCTGACCGCGGACGTACCAACATCATCGCCGCCCTGCCGGCGCTGACCGCCCTGAAAAGCGCCCGGCCCAATTCCGTGCTTCTGCAACTCTTTTCCGACGCCAAACTGGATGAAATCGTCGCCATTTATTCCAAGGCGACAACGCAGGAAAAGCAGGAAGGGCATAAAACACTGTCGAATCTGTTCCCGACGGAAACCAGCCGGCTGGAACCGTTAAAAAGATAACGTATGCTGAAATCCCTCTCCATACGCAACTTTGTCCTAATAGACCGTCTGAACATCGAGTTTGAAGACGGTTTTTCCGTGATGACGGGCGAAACCGGCGCCGGGAAATCCATCATCCTGGGCGCCCTGGCCCTGGTGCTGGGGCAGCGGGCGGACAGCAAAAGCATCCAGGCCCATGCGGAGAAATGCGTCGTCGAAGCGGTGTTCGATTTGTCGGCCTATCAGTTGGAAGCATTTTTCTCCGGCCATGACCTGGAATATGACGCCCGGAACTGCATTCTGCGCCGCGAACTGCTGAGTTCCGGCAAGTCGCGTGCCTTCGTCAACGATACCCCGGCGCCGCTTTCCGTCATAAAACTGTTGGGCGACAGGTTAATCGACATCCATTCGCAGCATCAGAACCTGTTGTTGGCGGACACGCATTTTCAGCTGAACGTGGTGGACGTCATGTCCCAAACGGAAACCCTGTTAAAAACATACGGGGAAGCCTATAACCGTCACCTTTCGCTGTCGGCGCGGCTGACCGGACTTGCGGCGAAAGCGGCGAAAGCGAAGGAAGAGGAGGATTACCTCCGTTTCCAGTTTGAAGAATTAAAGGCTGCCCGCCTGACCGAAAACGAACAGGCGGAACTGGAACAGGAATGGAACACGCTGACTCATGCGGAAGAAATCAAACTTGCGCTCTACAAGGTCGCCTCGCTCCTGAACGGGGACGAACAGGGCGTTCTCCGGACGATAAAAGAATCCGTTTCGGCCATGACCGGACTGGAATCCTGTTTCCCGAAGGCGAAAGAATATGCCGAACGGCTGCGATCGGCCGGCATCGACCTGAACGACCTGAGTTCGGAAATAGAGGTTCTGAAGGAAGACATTGAATACAACCCGGAACGCATGGAATGGGTGAACAGCCGTCTGAACACGCTGTATTCCCTGCAACAGAAACACCACGTATCGTCCGTCAGGG
>JAISWC010000342.1 GCA_031271245.1 Tannerella sp.
TTCAGCATCACCGGATTGATTTCGTAAGGCAGTCCCAGTTCGAGGAAGCGGTGCACCGTGTCGATGAGATGCGCACCCCAGTCGCCCAGCGCTCCCATACCCAGATCGTACCAGCAGCGCCAGTTACCGCGGTGATAGCGGTCGTTGTATTCGTGATACTGCACAGCCATGTTCCACGTATCCCAGTCCATGCCGGGTGGAACCGGTTCCGCTTCGGGATATTTGAAGATACGCGAATCCCAGCCGTGCCAGCGGCGCGACGAGTTCATGTGTGCCGTGACTTCGGTCACGTCCCTGATAATTCCGGCTTCTTTCCAGGCCTTGAACTGGAAATAATTCGCCCCGGAGTGTCCCTGATTGCCCATTTGCGTGACTGTCTTCGGATATTTTTTCGCGGCGGCAATCATCAGTTCACCCTCGAGAAACGTGCGGCACATCGGTTTCTCCACATAAATGTGTTTGCCCGACTTGATGGCCTGAATGCAAACCGGATAGTGTGCAAAGTCGGGGATACCGGCTGACACGGCGTCAAATTCGTTTCCCATCCGGTCAAACATTTGCCGGAAGTCCTTAAACCGTCTGGCATTCGGAAACATCGCCAGGACTTCTTGCGTATGCTTCGCGCCCATGTCGACGTCGCACAGAGCTACCACATTGGCCAGCCCCGTCTTCGCAAATTCCTTGGTGATTTCACCTCCCTGGAAGCCGATACCGACGCAGGCCAAGTTCACTTTCTCATTCGCGCCCGCAATCCGGCTGTAACTTGCCGCATTCAGTCCCGCTCCACCCATGGCCAATCCGGCGGAAGCCATGGTCGCAGTCTTTAAAAAATTTCTACGTGTATACATGTAAATCTCTCTTTATATAATTAATAACTTGAAATAGCTGATTCAATAAATTCTTTTTCTTCTTCATTCAGATGGAACATTTCATACACAAACTCGTCAATTTTTCGGTCAATCGACTCGTTTTCGTCCTGATGCGTATCCGATGTCCGCCTGTTTACCCACGAAATCATTTCCGATTCAGTCTTGATATTCGGAATGGGTATCTTCAACGTTTCCAGCATCGGAATACTGATTTGCCGCTCGCCACCGGACAGGCGCAGCAAACCATTCAAGAGGTAGCGTCCCGGCCTGGAATTAAGCACACCTAACAGGTATTTCAGGTGCTGTCCGGCTATGAAACAGGCCGTATCCAGAATGGCGCAGCCGCGGTAATCAATGCAGAAGTCCGCCGTTGCCGACTCTCGCTGCCATACGATTTTCTGGGTCAGGAAATCATCCCACTCGCTCGTCGCATTATAGCGTTGCAGAGCATACCATTCAAACGTCACGCCTACCTCCTCCGCATCGCGGTCGAACAGTTTTTCCCTGTACTTTTCCAGATGTTCGTAGATGGCCGGATACTGCTGCCGGAAACGCTGTTCGGCGCGTTCGGAAGCCGTCTTGATGGTGGCGTCGTACAGGAGCGGAAAGTGCCAGGGGATGCATATCAGCCACAAATCCGTCTTTTCGGGCATATACCGCCGGACATCCATTCCTCGCAGCAGCGGTTTGATGATGTCCGTATTCTTGTAGTCCGCCCGGATAAATTCCTCCCTTAAGTTTCCGTCAATGACAAAAGCTTCGTCATAACCGGTATGAATGCCCGGATACATGCGTATATCCCACGAACCGAGCGGTGTGCCGGTCTGTTCGGTTTTGGCCCTGACGCTTTTTTCCGTGTCGGAAGAAACGGTAAACGCCGTCAGGGAATCCACTTCGCCGGAACCTTCCGCAGAGAAAAGCGTCGCGTGTTGCAGCAGGTAATTTTCCAGCGTTGCCGTTTGGGGGTCAAAGTCGTCCTTTATCCGACAGCATCTTGTCCGGTATTGATTCCGCGCCTTCTGGAAAATAACGATGCCTTTTCCGGATGGCGCGTCATTCGGCGAGGCTGTATTAAATTCAATCATCCACAGCGGATTCGTATCTTCCATTAAAGGTGAACGTATCCTGCCGGGCGAAACAGTTCTCATCCAGTTACTCGACACAAAACAGGAGAAACTTCCTTCCTGCCGCAACAGCCGGTTCCCCCATTCGTAAAGGAGATTGAATGCTTCGCCCGTGCGTTCACAGGACTTGTCATTCATCTGTTTGTGCCGGTCGGCGGTTTCGTTTGCCGGCAGGTTTTGCGCAAGAGGAAGGTTGCCGATGATGCCGTCGAACCCGACGAAATCGCCCGTCTCATTCCGTAATTCCGGAAATTCGCAACACCATTCCACCGCCTGTTCGAAGACGGGATCATGTTTACCGTCTTCGGTTTTCCGTTTGCAGTGGACATTGCCCGTAGCAACCGGAGCGGTCAAAGAAGAATTTGTCTCCCGGCAAAAATGTTTCAGTTGTTCCGTCCACAAGCGCATGCGGCAAAGCGATACGACCGTCGGGTCGATGTCGATGCCGAACAGACAGGACTCGATGATCGTCCGTTTTTCATGCAGCAAAGCCTCCTGAATCCGCCGGCTTTCCGGATCGGACGGCTTAAAGCGGCAGACGTCAAACCGTTTTTTATCATACACGACCAAGTCCTGTCCATCGGTTACTATCTTGTAA
>JAISWC010000106.1 GCA_031271245.1 Tannerella sp.
AAACAGATGGAACTGATGCCGGACGGATGCGCCGAATATACGCTTGGCGTCCCGAATACGGAAGTAAACAGGGCTTTGCTGAAATGTCTGCGGAAAGCTTACGGCAAGTATCCCGACGACCGCTACATCGACAAACTGCGAAAAACCATGCAGCAGCAGCTAACCGACTGCGACGAACCCGGTTTTGCCCGCAGTCTCGAAGTCATGATTGCCAGCGTTCCCTACGATCTGCACATTCCACATGAACACTATTATCATTCACTCATGCTGATATGGATGCGGATGCTCGGATTCAAGATACGGGCAGAGGAGCATAATAATTTCGGACGCGCCGACGCCGTCTGGGAACAGCCCGGACTGACCGTGGTCGCCGAAATGAAATATCATGCCGAAAAAAAGACGGACGTTCTGCTGGGCGAAGCCATGACACAGATACACGACCGGCGGTATTACAACAAATATCCCGGAAAAGTCCTTCTTCTGGGCATTGCCTTTTCGGGAAAACAGCCCGGATGCCGGATGGAGTTAAGAGATAAGAATTAAGAAGATAAACGATTAAAGAGATGAAACAGACATTGAAATTGACTTTTTGGGTAGGCCTCGTGCTGATGTGCGCCTGCTCACAAAAAACACTGTTCGACCAAACGTCCGGAAACTTGCGTCTGGTCATTGACAAAACAGGAAAAATTACAGCACTGGAAGATGTTTTCACCGGATCAAATTACATTGATCCCGACGAAAACAGTTATTTACTGGCATGTGCGCTCTACGAAAACGACAGGGCTTCGGTGCTGATGCAGCCGCAGTCGGCGAATTTGACGGAACGGAATACATCCGGCGCAAAAATCGAATTGATTTACCCGGAAAACATCCGGCTTACCGTAAGCATTTCCGCCAAAGACGGTTATTTCCGGATGGAACTGACGGACGCCTACCCCGTTTCGGAGATAAGCCATGTTGTGTGGGGACCGTATAGCACAACAATGCGCGGACCTGTCGGCGAATGGCTGGGAGTGAACCGGAGCAAAGATTTCACGCTGGGACTGATGAGCCTGGAACCCAATACCGACGGTCATGCTGCATATACCGGCAAAGGTTCCCGGATTCAACTGTCTTCGTATGACCATACTCGCGGCTGTTTCGGCGACCATACGCAACCTCTGCGAAAAGCCGTACCGCTGCCCGGAGCGACCACTGTCGGCTCGGCGACCGCCCTGTTCGGATGCCCCGCCGGAAGGGCGAATGAACTGGAAGCAATCGAAAAAATCGTACTGGCAGAAGGATTGCCGCACCCGACATTCAACGGCGTGTGGAATAAATATTCCGACGAAGGGAAGAAATTCTGCATCTGGGGTTACTACGATGAAGCCAATTTTGATGAATATCTGGAACTGTCCAAAAAATTACAGGCAAGAATCCTGTGCCGTCCGCACGGTTTTTCGAAAAACTGGGGGCATTTCGACATTGACCCGAAAATTTACCCCGGCGGCCTCCCCGCTCTTCTGGAAGACAGCCGGCAGGCAAGAAAGGACGGTATCGGGCTTACCCTCTACACCCTGACCACGTTTCTGAAACCCCTGACCGCACCGGAACCCTACCTTACGCCCGTTCCCGACGACCGGCTGCAAACCTGGCGACCGGAAGCCAAATTGATGAAAGCCGTTTCACCCGACGACACGACGCTCGTGCTTCAAAACACCGAAGAGGTTGCAAATGTCCTGCGTCGGGCGGCAAAAGTAATCAGGGTGGACAATGAATTTATTGAATTTAAGGAAATGGATATCGACGGCGACGTGATTCTTGCGAAAAAATGTCAGCGCGGCGCATTCTTCTCCCAGCCGGAAAGCCACCGGGAACAAAGCAGTGTCAAACTGATGTACGTTTCCGGATTTCACAATTTTTACCCCGGCACGCTGGAGATGAATAACGAGTTTGTTGACCGATTGAGCGACCTGTTGATAAACGCCGAACTGGATAATTTTGTAGTTGACGGGCTTGAAAGCTGCCTCGAAACCGGATATGGAAACTATACCGGAAACCTTTTCCTGAAAAAATTTCACGAACGGTGCGTTGAACAGAACAGGGAAATATTGATGACCGGTTCTATGGTTACTCAATACAGTTGGCATTTCATGTCGCATGAGAGTTGGGGGGAACTGGATCAGGAAAGAGGCGTCAGGGGAACGATGCTCGACTACCGGCTCTCCCGTCAAATGGAACTCCGGCGCAACCTGATGCCCAACAAACTCGGACAGTACTATCCGAGTATGGCGACCGCCGAAGACATCAACTGGATTATGGCGATAGCGACCGGATGGGATGCCGGCGTGGATTTCCAACTGGATATCAAAACGCTGAAACAGAATCCCGAATTAGACAAAATTTCGGAAACGTTGCGCCGCTGGAATCAGGCAAGAGCGGAAAACGCTTTTTCGGAAGAGCAGAAAATGGCGCTCCGCCAGACGGACGTCCTGTATAAACTGTCCAAAAAGGAAGACGGAAGCTGGGATTTAACGTTCGACCGTTTCTGGCAAAACGACAAACTCCGCATTCTGCCGCCTTCCGCAATGGCTGCTACGCCGGCAAGCGGAGGCGCCGGCTCCGTCAAACCGCTGAGCATCGACTGGAGTTGGACGCACAACCCGGGACTTTACAGCGAGGCGGGACTTTCGGACGACCTGATACAGCAGTCCGGAAAACAGGAAACTCGCTGGACAGTCACGTTCCCCACGTATGAGGAATATCCGAAATCGTGGTTATCAACCACCGGCAGACATTTTCAGTTTGTCATCCGCCTGCCGGAAAACGCTCCCTGCGCCGTGAAAAATTTCCACGTTTCGGTCAACGGGGAAACCGTCGAAATTCCCGTCGTCCTGCAACCCGGACAGTACCTTACCATCCCGCATTTGCTCGAAATGGTCTGTATTTACAACCGGGAACACCGCGTGAGGGAAGAATGTTACCTGCACGGCTATCTGCCGAAAGTGAACAAGGGCGAAACGGTAACGGTCGGACTGTCCTGCGAACCGCTCGAAAAGGATGTAAATCCCGAAGTGATTATGAACGTGAGATGCCAGAACGGGTATTTTTATCACCGATGATATAAAGAAACAGTAATTTATAACCCAATTAATTTATCAAATATGAAAAGTAATCGCAGAGATTTTTTGAAGAAGACCCTTTACGGGGGACTGGCGCTGGGCGTAACAGGCAGTTACGCAGGAGCGGCGCAGCGTAT